>JAFAOB010000350.1 GCA_019238055.1 Alphaproteobacteria bacterium | reverse complement strand
TCGCCGAGTTTGTCAGCTATGACCCGAAAAACATGGCCGGGCTGGCGATGATATCGCTGTACGACCCGAAAGCCGGCGCCAAGGAACTCGAACGCTGCGCCAAGATGGGTCTGAAAGGCGCGATGATCTGGTGCTCGCCGCCGGCCGACCGACCTTACAGTTCCGAGATCTACGATCCGTTCTGGGCGGCCGCGCAGGAGTTGCGGATGCCGGTCAGCCTCCACGCCATCACCGGCATGGGATGGGAGAGCCAATGGGATTTCAGCGACCGCTACATGCGCGGGACCGTATTGCCGCATGAGATCGAGCGCTCGTTCAGCGTGCTGATCTTCTCAGGCGTTCTCGAGCGTTTTCCGGAACTGCAGATCGTCTCGGCGGAAAACAACATCGGTTGGCTGCCCTATTACTTTCAGCGCATGGACCGCACCTTCGAGCGCAATCGCTACGCCGCGGGCTGGCAGCTGAGCCTGAAGCCGAGCGAGTACTTCCAGCGTCAGATGTGGGCCACCTACATCGATGACTATGTCGGCGTCCAGAGCCGCCAGTTCATCGGCGTCGACAAATTGATGTGGTCCTCCGACTATCCGCACCAGGCCTCGACCTGGCCGCACTCGCAGGAAGTCGTTGCACGCGATTTCAAGGACGCGAGCCCCGAGGACAAATTCAAGATCACGCGCGGCAACGCCGCCCGCCTCTACGGCTTCGACGCCTGAAGCATCTGCCGCGGTAGAGGCGGAGTATCGATCGCGCGGTCAATAAGAATAAACCAAAGCTTGATGCCCGGATGCGCTTCGGGCATCAGCGATCCCGCAGCAGTTCTGTTAGATATCGCCCATAGGAATTGCCTTTGAACTGTGCGGCCAGGGTTTCGAGCTCAGCATCGCTGATCCAATCCTGCCGCCAGGCGACCTCTTCGGGGCAGGCGATCTTGAGCCCCTGCCGGGCCTCGATCGTCGCGACGAACTCCGCCGCCTGCAACAGGCTCTCCGGGGTTCCGGTATCGAGCCAGGCAAACCCGCGGCCGAGCAATTCCAGCTCGAGACGTCCCTCCTCGAGATAGCAGTTGTTCAGATCGGTGATTTCGAGCTCGCCGCGCGCCGAGGGGCGCAATGTGGAGGCGATATCGGCGACGCGCTCGTCGTAAAAATAAAGGCCGGTGACCGCGTAATGCGACGGCGGCACCCTCGGCTTTTCGATAATGGCGCGCACCCTGCCGTCCGGCGCCAGATCGACGACCCCGTATTGCGACGGCTCGCGCACCCAATACCCGAAAATGACGGCACCCGCATCGGACTCAGCGGCGTGCCGCAAGATGGCGCCAAAACCTTGCCCGTAAAACAGGTTGTCGCCGAGCACCAGCGCCGAGCGATTGCCGCAAATGAAGTCGCGCCCGATCAGAAAGGCTTGTGCCAAGCCGTCCGGGCTCGGCTGGACGGCGTAGCTCAAGCTGATGCCCCATGCCTTGCCGTCGCCGAGCAAGGCCCGGAATTGCGGCGCATCATGCGGCGTCGTGATGATCAGGATCTCACGAATCCCGGCCAGCATCAGCGTCGTCAGCGGGTAATAGATCATCGGCTTGTCGTGAACCGGCAGCAATTGCTTGCTGACGACTTGAGTAATCGGCCACAGCCGGCTGCCGGTGCCGCCGGCAAGGATGATCCCCTTCACCTCGGAATCTCCTCGAGAGCATCCAAGACGCGTGTCAGTGATATGCGCCAATCCGGTTGACCGAGCCCAAAAACGTCACGAATGCGGGTGCAATCGAGGCTCGAATTGAGCGGCCGCGCCGCCGGGGTCGGATACTCGCGGGTGGAGATCGCCACGAGCCCGGGGCGGGGCCCTCGAGCGCGCTCGAAGATCGCCTCGGCAAAGCCGAACCAGCTCGTGTTCGGAGCGCCGGCGAAATGATAGATACCCCAAGCATCGAACCCGGGTCGGCGACAGATCTCGGATATTGCGATCACGGCGGCGGCAATATCACGCGCCTCGGTCGGACCGCCCTGTTGATCCGCGACGACGCGCAGCTCGCTGCGTTCACGCCCGAGACGCAGCATCGTTTTGACAAAGTTGACACCATGGACACCGAATACCCATGAGACGCGCAGTACCAGATGGGCAGGATTGGCCGCGGCGACGGCGACGTCACCCGCGGCCTTCGAAGCCCCGTAGACATTTGTTGGAGCGCTCGGCTCGTCTTCGAGATGCGGTGCGGCAGTCGAGCCCGAGTAAACATAGTCGGTCGAGAGGTGAATAATCGGCAGCCCTCGCTGCGCGGCGGCCCGGGCGACGATTCCGGCTCCCTCCGCATTCACCGCAAAAGCGCGTTCGCGCTCGCTCTCGGCGCGATCGACGGCGGTGTATGCCGCACAATTGACGACCGCGGACAGGGCCGGGTCGGAGACGGCGCGCGCGACGCTGGCCGGGTCGCAGATGTCGCATGCGGCGTGGTCGTAGCCCGTTCCTGCGCTGCCGATGCATTCGACCAGTGCGCGTCCGACCTGACCGCCGGCGCCGAAAACAAGCAGGCTCACGCCGCCTCCGAGGGCCGGCCGAGACGCTGCTGCTGGTAGAAGCGACTGGCACGGCAGCACCATTCTTGATTATCGATATACCAGTCGACGGTGGCTGCAAGACCCTTGTCGAGGTCGTTGCTGGGCTGCCACCCCAGTTCGCGTTCGATCTTGCTGGGATCGATCGCATAACGCGCATCGTGTCCCGGTCGATCGGTCACATAGGTGATCAAGCGGGCGTGTGGGGCGCCCTTCGGCTCGCGAAGATCGAGCAATTGGCAGAGCTTTCTGACGAGGTCAATGTTCCGCAATTCGGATCGGGCGCCGACCAGATAGGTCTCGCCGACCCGTCCTTTAGCGACGATCTGGCGCAGGGCTGAGACGTGATCATCGACATGCAGCCAGTCGCGGATATTCGAGCCCTGGCCGTAGACCGGTAGTGGCTTGCCGGAAAGACCGTTGAGCACCATCAGCGGGATCAGCTTCTCGGGAAACTGATAAGGGCCGTAATTGTTCGAGCAATTCGAAACCAGCACCGGCAATCCGTAAGTCCGGTGCCAGGCGCGGGCGAGATGATCGGCGCCAGCCTTACTCGCCGAATAGGGCGAACTCGGGCTATACCGGCTCTGGTCGGTGAACTGCCCGGTCAGGCCGAGTTCACCGTAAACTTCGTCGGTCGAGACCTGCAGAAACCTGAATCCCGCTCGTTCCGCGGCATCGAGCGAGCGCCAGTATCGAAGTGCCACCTCGAGCAAAGTCGCGGTACCGACAATGTTGGTCTCGACGCAGGTGGCGGGCGCATCGATCGTGCGATCGACATGGCTTTCGGCAGCAAGATGGTACACTGATCGCGGGCGGTGCTCGGCAAAAACCGCTGCCATTGCCGCGCGGTCGCAGATATCGGCGCGGACAAAAACATGGTTTTCGCAACCCACCACCGGCGCGAGATTGTCGAGATTGCCGGCGTAAGTCAGTTTGTCGACGGTGACGACGTACTCGCCATCCGCGACGAGCGCGCGCACCAGAGCCGATCCGATAAATCCGGCCCCGCCGGTAACAACGACAGTCATCTGCGAGATCCGCAAAGCTTTGGCTGTACCGCCCACGATCGAGGCTGGTCTTTACTTCTGGCGCTGACGACTTTTCCGGCTGTTGGTCGACGATATAAAACCAACTCTGGCTCGTTCCAGCCAATGCCGCAACGATGCGGCGGGTGACGATCATTCTTCACTTCGAAGTTACCCCGGTGTTCTCGTCGAGAGTGCGGCAGCCCAAGCTGGAGCCAGCCAATTCATTCACTACCGTATCGGCACGATATCCGAAAGGGACGATTGGCATCGGAGGTTGAGTGCGATCGGGTTGATGATTACCGTTGCACAAAAGCTTTAACAGCCGATTATTGCCAAAAAGGTAAAGGCAAGTGCAGCCGCGAAATTGACGGGTTAAGACAGCCGGCTCTGGACGCGATAACGCGGCAACTGTCATTCTCCGGCCATGAACCAAACACTGTCCGAATCGGGATCGGAGCTCCGCCCCGGCGAGGTGGACGTAGAGCTGCCCGCGTTGAGCGACGCCCAGGTATTCTTTATCGGCACAATCCACACGCCGTGGCGCACGCGCCGGGAATGTCCCAAGCGCGGCAGCCTCGATGGGCCGGTCTGCTCGATCGTCATCGACGAGCGCTGGCGCACGGCGCTGACCGGCCTCACGGATTACCGCCGCGTGCAGGTGCTCTATTGGATGCATCTGGCGCGGCGCGATCTGGTCCTGCAGACCCCGAGTAATGGCGCCACCACCGGCACGTTCGCACTGCGCTCGCCAGTGCGGCCAAACCCGATCGCATCCGCGATCGTCGAACTGGTCGGGATCGACGGCACGACATTGCAGGTGCGCGGGCTCGACTGTCTCGACGGCACCCCGCTGCTCGACCTCAAGCCGGAGTACCCGTCCACCCGCAACGGGTGAGCCGTTCACAATCGGGGATGGGTCATTCTCGGTCCGCCGCGCAGTTGGGCCTCTGGTCAAACACCGCGTCGAAAGTCTCACGCAATACGGCGTCCACCTCGGCCATCGTTGCGCGTATGCCGAGAGCGGCGAGCGAGGTGACACCGTGCTCGGCGATGCCGCATGGGACGATGCCGCGGAAATGGTCGAGATCGGGGTCAATGTTGATCGCCATGCCGTGATAGGTGACCCAGCGCCGTACCCGCACGCCGATTGCCGCGATTTTGGCCTCGTGGTCGCCGGACCTGACCCAGATCCCGACGCGCCCCTCACGCCGCTCGCCGGCAACCCCAAACCGCGCCAGAGTGCGAATGCCCCATTCTTCGAGATGGTGGACGTAACAGCGCACATCTTCGCTGCGCCAGGCGAGATCTAGCATAACATAAACGACACGCTGGCCAGGCCCATGATAGGTATAGCGGCCACCGCGGCCGGCGCGATAAACCGGGAAACGGCCGGGCTCCAGCAGCTCCTCGTCGCGCGCGCTGGTGCCGGCGGTGTAGAGCGGCGGGTGCTGCAGCAGCCAGATCAGTTCGGGTGCCGTGCCGGCGCGGATCGCCGCGACGCGCTGCTCCATCTGCTCGATCGCCTCGGGATAAGGAATCGCAGTGGCGCTGACCCGCCATTCGATCTTCTCCGAGCCTGCCTTTGTCTCAGAATCCATATCGCTTGATATCATAACCCGGATTTGATAATGACGCCCGCTCGCGCGCGAGGTGCGAGATCATCCCTGCCGTGCGGTCGTGGCGGAACTGGTAGACGCGCAGCGTTGAGGTCGCTGTGGGGGAAACTCCGTGGAAGTTCGAGTCTTCTCGACCGCACCAATCTCCCGCGCTGCGACTGGTTCCCATCGAAATTGTGAAAAAAGACGGCGTCCGTCCGGCGGCTCAGCCCTGCATCCGCCATCTGAACAGTTGTCGTGCGTAACCTTGACTTTCACCTGACCGATATTGACATTGAGCCGGTATGCTGGAGCTGATTTGTTTCGAGTTTGCTGCCCCATACTTTATCGGGTTAACAAGGAAGCGCGGCCATGACATTCGAGCAAGCCGCTATCATCGCCGGTGTCAACTTTGTCGCCGGGGTATATGTCGGCGCGCGGTTTTTGTTTTGGGCTGACCGGGTCAGATATTGGCGGCGCTAGTCGTCATTCGCAAAACCAACAACAAGGTTTAGGATAAGTCAGGATGAAGATCGTAAACTCACTCAAGACACTAAAGAAGCGCGACAAGAATTGCCGCGTCGTGCGCCGCAAGGGCCGCGTCTACGTGATCAACAAGGCAAATCCCCGCTACAAGGCGCGGCAAGGCTGAGCACGGCTGCGGCGCCTCCGCGCGGCCACCGTCAATGAAGATGCCGACCCCCGATGCCGCGGTCTTGCAGCGGCGCGCCGAAATCATCGCGGCCTTGCGGCAGATCGTGCCGGGCGAGGGGGTCATCGTGTCCGAAACCGAGCGGCGGGTCTATGAGAGCGACGGGCTGACTGCTTATCGGCAATTGCCGATGGTCGTAGTCCTGCCGTCGCGGGTCGACCAGGTTGCCGCGGTCCTCAGCTATTGCAAAGAGATGGGCGTCAAGGTTGTGCCGCGGGGTGCCGGGACCTCGCTGTCGGGGGGCGCCTTGCCATTGGCCGATGGCGTTCTGCTCGGCATGGCCAAATTCAACCGTATCCTCGAGATCGACTACGATAATCGCTGTGTCATCGCCCAGCCCGGCGTCACCAATTTGGCGCTGTCTCAGGCGGTGGAGCAGGCCGGCTTTTATTACGCCCCCGACCCGTCGAGCCAGATCGCCTGCACGATCGGCGGCAATGTCGCTGAAAACTCGGGCGGCGTGCATTGCCTCAAATACGGGCTGACCACCAACAACATCCTCGGTATCGAAATCGTGACCATGGATGGCGAGGTAATCCGCCTCGGCGGCAAGCATTTCGATGCCGAGGGTTATGACCTCTTGGGGGTGATGACCGGCTCCGAGGGGTTGCTCGGTGTTGTCACCGAAGTCACGGTGCGCATCCTGCCCAAGCCCACCGCGGCCCGCGCGATGCTGATCGGGTTTGCCAAGACCGAGGACGCCGGCGAGTGCGTCGCCGCCGTGATCGGCGCCGGCATCATTCCGGGCGGCATGGAGATGATGGACCGGCCCGCGATCCACGCCGCCGAGGCGTTTGTCGGGGTCGGCTATCCGCTCGATGTCGAGGCATTGCTGATCGTCGAACTCGATGGGCCGCCGGCCGAAATCGATCACCTGATCGGCAAGGTCGAGAGGATCGCGCGCGATCACCACGCAACGGCGATCCGCATCAGCCGCGACGATGCCGAGCGGTTGGCGTTCTGGTCGGGCCGCAAGGCGGCGTTTCCGGCGGTCGGCCGCATCTCGCCCGATTATTATTGCATGGATGGAACGATCCCGCGCGGGCGCTTGGCGCAGGTGTTGAGCCGGATGCGCAATCTGTCTGAGACACACGGGCTTGGCGTCGCCAACGTGTTTCACGCTGGCGACGGCAATTTGCACCCGCTGATTCTGTACGATGCCAACAAGCCCGGTGAAATCGAGCGGGCCGAGGCGTTCGGCTCTGACATCCTGCGGCTTTGTGTCGAGGTCGGCGGGGTCCTGACCGGCGAGCACGGCGTCGGGGTCGAAAAGCGCGACCTGATGGGGACGATGTTTGACGAGACCGACCTCGCGCATCAGCAGCGCCTCAAATGCGCATTCGATCCGGAGGGGCTGTTAAACCCGGGCAAGGTCTTCCCGCAGCTGCATCGCTGCGCCGAGCTCGGCCGTCTGCACGTGCATTCGGGCCGCTTGCCGTTCCCCGACCTGCCCCGATTCTAAGACAGGGTGCATCCGCCGCCACGCTCGTCTCCGCGAACCTACGCAACATTGCTTCGCCGGGCGGGTGATGACATCGTGCGGGGATGACACGGTTTTCTCCTGCCGACCTAAAGGAATTGCACGACGCGGTCGGCGAAGCGCTTGCTGCCGATGAGCCGCTCGAACTGGTCGCGGGTGGGTCAAAGCGCGATCTCGGGCGGCCAATGCAGACGCCGCGCACACTCGATCTTTCGCGGCTTTCGGGAATTCGCAGCTACGAGCCGAGCGAACTGGTATTGACCGCCGCGGCTGCAACCCCACTCGACGAAGTCCAAGAGCTGCTGGCGGAGAGCGGGCAGATGTTGGCGTTTGAGCCGCCGGAGTGGCGCTCGCTCTTCGGCTCGCCTTTGTCCCGGCCGACGCTTGGGGGCGTGCTTGCATGCAATCTCTCCGGACCGCGGCGGATCAAGGCGGGAGCCGCGCGTGATCATTTCCTCGGCTTTCGCGCGGTCAGCGGCCGCGGCGAGATCTTCAAATCGGGTGGCCGCGTGGTCAAAAATGTGACCGGCTACGATCTATCAAAGCTGATGGCGGGTTCATATGGAACACTCGCGGCGCTCGAAGAGGTGAGCGTCAAAGTGCTGCCAAAGCCTGAACATGTCGCCACCGTGGTGCTGTGCGGGCTCGACCCCGCCGCGGCGGCTCAGGTGATGAGCCGAGCCCTTGCCTTGCCGCACGAGGTTTCCGCGGCAGCGTATTTGCCGGCGGGCTCGGTTCCGGCAGCAATCGTGGGCATCGCGGCATTGCGCCTCGAAGGACCGGCGCCCTCGGTCGCGTTCCGACGCGAACGGCTGATTTCCGAATTGTCCAGCGAATACGAGTCGACCGTGCTCGAAGACCAGGCATCCGCCGTGTTATGGCGCGCGGTCCGCGAGGTCGAACCACTCGCTGGACTTAACGAGCGGGTGCTGTGGCGGATATCGGTCGCCCCCGCGCGTGGCGCCGAATTTGGCGAGGCGATCGCGCACAGCCTTGATGCGCTGTGGTATCTCGATTGGGGCGGCGGACTTGTCTGGGTGGCGGTTGCCGGCGCCGAAGATGGCGGGGCGGCGGTAATCCGGGACGCCATTCGCGGTGCGGATGGGCACGGCACCGGGCACGCGACCCTGATTCGGGGATCGGCCGCCTTGCGCAGCGGGGTGGCAGTGTTCGAACCGCAAACGCCGAGCCTCGCCGCTCTTGCCGCCCGCGTCAAAGACGCGTTCGACCCGCACCATATCCTGAACCCCGGGCGCATGGCCGAACGGAGCTGATCCGTTGCGAACCGATTTCACCGCCGAACAGCTCGCCGATCCCGATACCGCAGAATCGGAAAAGATCCTGCGCACATGCACTCATTGCGGGTTCTGCACCGCGACCTGCCCGACTTATGTGCTGCTTGGCGATGAACTCGACAGCCCGCGCGGCCGCATCTATCTGATCAAGGACATGCTGGCGCGCGGCGAGTCACCGAGCGCGGACACCGTCAAGCATATCGACCGCTGCCTGTCGTGCCTCGCCTGTATGACGACCTGCCCGTCGGGCGTCAATTACATGCATCTCGTCGATCATGCCCGCCGCTGGATTGAGGAGAACTATCGCCGCCCTCCGGCAGAGCGGGTGTTGCGGCGCCTGCTCGGCACCGTGCTGCCGCGGCCGGGGCTGTTCCGTCTGGCATTGCTCAGCGCCAATCTCGCCCGGGCGTTCGCGCGATTGCTGCCACGCCGCTTGGCGCCGCTGCTCGCGCTGACCCCGGCCTCGGCCCCACCGCCTTCGGGGACCGATCGGGCGCGCGTCTTTCCGGCTGAGGGCGAGCAGCGGATGCGAGTGGCATTGCTGCCCGGCTGCGCCCAGCGGGTATTGGCGCCCGAAATCAATGAGGCGACGATCCGACTATTGACCCGCCTCGGCTGCGAGGTCGTTATTGCTCCGGGCGTCGGCTGCTGCGGTTCATTAAACCACCATCTCGGCCAGGAGGCGGCCGCGCTCGCTTTCGCTCGCAACAATATCGATGCCTGGGAACGCGAACGGCTTGCCGGCAGCATCGACGCGATCGTGATCAACGCGTCGGGCTGCGGAACAACCGTCAAGGATTACGCCTTTATGCTGCGCGAGGATTCGGCCTATGCCGAAAAGGCGGCACGGATCGCGGCTCTGGCGCGCGATGTGACCGAAATTGTCGAAGCTCTGGGCCTGCCCAAACCGTCCCAAAGCGCGGGGCGCCGGCTGCGCGTCGCCTATCACTCGGCCTGTTCGATGCAGCATGGGCAGCGCCTCCACCGCTTGCCGCAAGCGCTGTTAAATGCTGTCGGGTTTGAGACGGTCGAGGTGCCGGAAGGGCATATCTGCTGCGGGTCGGCCGGCACCTATAATCTGTTGCAGCCGGAGATCGCGGACAAATTGCGCGAGCGCAAGCTCGCCAACATCGCCAAGACCGATCCTGACCTCGTCGCCACCGGCAATATCGGCTGCATCACTCAGCTCGCATCACGCAGCTCCGTGCCGGTCGTGCACACCGTCGAGCTTCTCGATTGGGCAATAGGCGGCCCCGAGCCGGTCGCGTGGCGCCGCTATGCGGCCCAGCGTCGGGCAACCGCCGGGATCAGCAACGACAAGCCGAGTGCCGAAACCCCGATCGCTGTCGGCGTAAACCAACCGGCACCACCCGAGGCAAGCTGCTCACCGGCCGCACCGAGATCGACGCAGGCGATCGTCATCGGCAGCTGACCGACAAACGAACCCAAAGCATAGGGTCCGAGCCGCATCGGCGTCAGCCCCAAACCATAATTGGCGGCGCTGTGCGGGATCAAGGGGATCAGCCGCAACATTGCAACGGCGCGCCAGCCGCGACGCTGGATTTGATCGAGCAGCGGCCTGATGCGAGCGTATTGGTTTAGATCGATCAAGCCAGAATTGACGTATCGGGCAAGGCAAAAGCCGGCAACAGCTCCTAAAACGCTGCCGATTGCCGCCCAAACAACACCCCAGGTCGTACCGAATACCAACCCCGCCGTGATCGCCAGGGCGGTCCGCGGAACAAAGAGGAGACTCGAGACGATGTGTAGGCCCAGGAACGCGAGCGGTGCAGCCGGATACGCCCCGATTGCGGCGCTGATCGACAGCGGGTCGAGCCCTGCCGTCCGGTGCAATATCGAGGCGGTTGCTGCGAGCAGCAGGATCAGCACGACAATTCGCGCGGCCCGATTGCGGCTGCGATCCGCCGCAGCGCTTCCCGCCCTAGCCCGGCTTTTGTTGATCATGCGATCGAGGCAGGCGCCGGTGCCGGCTCCGCCGTTGCGGCTGCCGGGGAGAGTGTGACCTCGCCGATCATGTCTTGTTGAAGGGCGCGGCGCTGCAGCCACAATACGCCGAAAAGATCGAAGACGCCGACGCCGAGGCGGTCGAAGACACCGTATTTCGATATGCCGCTGCGGCGCGGACGATGATTGACCGGCTCTGAGCGCACGACCCCGCCGGCGCGCAGCACCAATGGCGGCAAAAAGCGATGCATATGATCAAAGGCCGGCAATTCCAGAAATAATCGCCGCGGAAACAGTTTGAGGCCGCAGCCCGTATCGGGGGTCGCATCGCCGAGAAGGCGAGACCGGACACTGTTGGCGATCCGTGATGCAATACGTCTCCAGCGGCTGTCATGCCGCTTTTGGCGATGACCGCAAACGAGCAGCGGCGGATCGGCGGGTGCGGCGCGCGCCAAACGCCATAGCCGCAGAATGTCGGCAGGATCGTTCTGGCCGTCGCCGTCGAGGGTTGCAATCCAAGCGCCGCGCGCTGCCCTGATCCCGGTCAGGAGAGCCGCACTCTGCCCGCAGCTCCGCCGATGCCGCATCAAGCGCAACTGCGGCAGCTCTAAGCCGAGGCGTTCGATTTCGGCTGCGCTGCCATCGGTGCTGCCGTCATCGATATAGATGATCTCGTATCGCGAGAGACCGCTCAGCGCTTCCGTGATCTCGGCGACGAGCGGCGCGACGTTTTCGGCCTCGTTGCGGACCGGAATGACGATCGAAAGATCCATAAAACCGGCGCTTTTTTCTCAGCTGTGGCACGAGTGCGATAAAGCAGTCGATATGCTGATCGCCTTTGATGATAGGCGGTGTCTATAGGATGTTTCCCTGAGCGCGTATGGATTGGCCAGGAGAGCATCGGTGTCGGATGATATTGACGTCAATGTGCCGGCTGTCGGGTAGCGGACTGTTGCGGCCGGACGGCGGTCGAGGATTCGTGTGGTCTGGCGGCTGTTGCCCGGCTGGCGGGTTGGCGCTACGGGTTTGGGCCTCATCCGCATGTCGCTGCTCGCCTTTTCGGTTGGGGTTGTCGCCGGGATCGGCGCTCACGTTTTTTCGTGAACTGATCGGCTTTGTCGATAACGTTTTGTTGCTCAGAAAATTCGCTCTCGATTACCAGGCGCGCGATGTGACCAGTCGGATCCAATGAATTGCTGGCGTGAGTTTCGCAGTAAAACGGCTGAGGATGGCGGTGGTTTGCTGGCGCTCGGCCTGTCAGCGCTGCTCGCGGGAGCCGGCGGCGGATTGTTCGTCGCTGTTTTTCGGCTGGCGCTCGACCGCGCCGATCAAGTGCGAACGGTGCTGATCGGCATCGCTCATTTTCATCCCGTACTCGGTTTTGTCCTTGTCGTTTTCGGCGGAGCGGGGACGTTTGCACTCGCCGCTTGGCTGGTGCGGCGCTTCTCGCCTTGGGCGTCGGGTAGCGGGATTCCGCAGGTCGAAGCCGCGTTGCGAGGTGATTTGTCCTCGGAATGGCCCGGCCTGCTGCCGGTCAAATTCAGCGGCGGACTGCTGGCGATCGGCGCTGGCGGTGCGCTGGGCCGCGAAGGTCCGAGCGTGCAGATGGGGGCAGTGGTGGCCCATCTGGTCGGCTACGCGTTTCGCCGCTCTTGGTCGGATCGGCGGCGGCTGATCGCGGCCGGCGCAGGGGCTGGGCTTGCGGTCGCCTTCAACGCACCGGTTGCGGGCGCGGTTTTCGTGCTCGAAGAACTGGTGCAGCGCTTCGAGCCCAGAATGGCGATTGCCGCTCTTGCCGCTTCGTCAACGGCGATCCTGATCGCTCGCCTGTTTCTCGGCGACACACCCGATTTTCATGTCGCGATGTCGGTGCAAGCGGCAACCGCCACCGGCCCGCTTCCCTATGCCGCTGCCGCAACCCTGCCGTTGTACCTGGTCTTGGGGGCGATCGCCGGGTTTGCCGCTGGATTTTACAAT
>JAFAOB010000345.1 GCA_019238055.1 Alphaproteobacteria bacterium | reverse complement strand
TGCAGGATCGCCCCGGCCCCAAGGACCATGACGCATTCCAACCAGTAAGGAGGAGCGCCGGCGGAAAATACTGTTGACAACGGAACCCTCATGTAAAGACGAAGCGCGCATCGGCCAGAAGAACAAGATCACCCGGCGCTGGGCCAAGCGCGGCACCCGGCCGGTGGCGCTGCGCGATCAGCGCACCGCCTCGGCCTATATCTTCGGCGCGATCTGTCCCAAAGAGGGCAAAGGCGCAGCCCTCGTCCTGCCGCGCTGCAACACCGCCGCGATGAACCTGCATCTGGCCGAGATCGCCCAAGCGGTAGCGCCGGGGGCGCATGCCGTGCTGCTGCTCGATCAGGCGAGATGGCATCTGTCGAACAAACTCGTCGTGCCGGCGAACATCACCCTCTTGCCGTTGCCGCCCAAATGCCCGGAACTCAATCCGGTTGAGAACATCTGGCAATTTATGCGGGACAACTGGCTCTCTAACCGGGTGTTCCATTCTTACCGTGCCATTGTCGACCACTGCTGCTACGCCTGGAACAAGCTCGTCGCCCAGCCCTGGAGGATTATGTCGCTCGGCCTCCGCGATTGGGCTTATGGGTTCTAATCAATGGGATTTGGTATTAATGCTTCCTTGGACAAATGTGCCGGGTAATCTTGATACGATGTGCTTGGAAGCAGCTCTGAATAAGGCTGGTGGTTCTCTACGGTCCTGTCTTGACGAATTTGCAAAATGTTCGGGTGCAGACCAATGGCCTCTCACGGCGTTAGCAAAAATGAAATTCCGCTCACTGCTCTCATCGTTATGGCAGGCTAATCCGTATATAAGCCCAACATACGTTTGGAGCTGGCCAACGAATCTCGTTCCCCTTAATGATCCAGTATTCGCACAGGTTGTGGATTTCCTGCGCAACTTTCCCACGCTTTAGGCCCAGTGCCGGCAAGGAGGATAGTAACTCCCTTCTATCCCGCGGACAAGAAAGGGAAAATTAGCGAGGTCAACCCGAGGCGAGCTTTTTTTCGGCAAGCCGGGCAAAGAGGCTCGCCCCCAGCGGCAACGCGGCGTCGTTGAAATCGTAGCCGGGGTTGTGAACCTCGCAGCCGCCCTCGCCCTCGCCATTGCCGATCTGAATATAGGCGCCCGGGCGCTGTTCGAGCATGTAGGAAAAATCTTCGGACGCCATGACGAGCCCGCCCGCGCGGTTGATGTTGTCCTCGCCGACGAGTTCAGCCGCGACATCGGCGATAAACCGGGCTTCGGTCTCGTCATTGACGAGCGGCGGAAAGATCGGGCGAAAATCGAGCTCGGCGGTGGCGCCAAACCCGCCCGCGACACCGGTCGCGATGCGCCGCATGTTGTGTTCGATCATCGTCATCGTCTCGCGGCTGAAACAGCGCACGGTGCCGCGCATCACGGCGCGCTCGGGAATGACGTTATAGGCTTCGCCGGCATGAACCTGGGTGACGCTGACAACGGCAGTGTCAATCGGCCGGACATTGCGCGAGACGATCGTCTGCAGCGCGATCGCGATGTGACTCGCCGTAATCACCGGGTCGACGCCGGATTCGGGGCGAGCGCCGTGCGCCCCGCGGCCGGTGATGGCGATGTCGAAATAGGCGCCGCCCGCCATCATCGGCCCGGTGCGGATCTGGAATTTGCCGACCGCCAACCCCGGCCGGTTGTGCATGCCAAAGATCGCATCGCACGGAAAGCGCTCGAACAGGCCATCGGCGACCATCGCGGCGCCGCCGCCAAGCCCCTCCTCGGCCGGCTGAAAAATCAGATGCACAGTGCCGTCGAAATTGCGGGTTTCGGCGAGATAGCGCGCCGCGCCGAGCAGCATCGTCGTATGCCCGTCATGGCCGCAGGCGTGCATGCGCCCGTGATTTTGCGAGCGGTAGGGCAGGTTGGTCGCCTCCTCGATCGGCAACGCATCCATATCGGCGCGCAGCCCGATCGCGAGGGGCGAGTTGCCGGCGCGCAACCGGCCGATGACGCCAGTCTTGCCGATCCCGCGAAACACCTCACAGCCGAATTCAGCGAGTTTTTGCGCGACAAACGCCGATGTCCGCTCCTCCTCGAAGCCGAGTTCGGGATGAGCGTGGATGTCGTGCCGCCATTCCTTCAAATCGTTGTGAAACTCGGCGATCCGCCCAACGATCTGCATGCCCGCCTCCCGATTGCCGACGGCCGGCACTTTCGCCGAGCCAGCGATTATTGGCAATCCGAGTGTTGTCCGCAACTGCAACCACCCGGACCTCCCATACTTGGAAACGGAAACTCCCGGCGATCAGCCTCGGGCGAGCTTCTTTTCAGCGAGGCGGGCAAAAAGGCTGGCGCCGAGCGGCAAGACCGCGTCGTTGAAATCATAGCCGGGGTGGTGCAGGCCGCAGACCTCTGCCGCATCGCTGTTGCCGATCTGGATATAGGCGCCGGGTCTCTGCTCGAGCATCAGCGAAAAATCTTCCGACACCATCGCCAACTCGCCGTCGCGTTCAATGTTTTTCTCGCCGACCAGTTCGGCCGCGACATCGGCGGCAAAGGCGGCTTCGGCCGCGTCATTGACCAGCGGCGGATAGCTCGTGCGAAAATCGAGCGCGGCGGTGGCGCCGAATGCATCGGCGACGCTAGCCGCGATGCGCCGCATATTGTGCTCGAGCAGCGTCATCGTCTCGCGACTAAAGCAGCGCGCGGTGCCGCAGATCACGGCGCGCTCGGGGATCACATTATAGGCCTCGCCGGTATGGATCTGGGTCAGGCTGAGGACGGCCGCGTCGACCGGCCGGACATTGCGCGACACGATCGACTGCAGCGCAATCGCGATGTGGCTCGCCGTAATCACCGGGTCGATACCGGATTCGGGGCGCGCACCGTGCGCGCCGCGGCCGGCGACGGTGATGTCGAAACGCGCCGCACCGGCCCACATCGGCCCGGCGCGCAGCTGAAATTTTCCGACCCCAAGACCCGGCCAGTTGTGCATGCCAAAGATCGCGTCGCACGGAAAGCGGTCAAACAGCCCGTCTGCGATCATCGCCGCACCGCCGCCGAGTCCCTCCTCGGCCGGCTGAAAAATCAGATGCACGGTGCCGTCGAAATTGCGGGTCTCGGCGAGATAGCGGGCGGCCCCGAGCAGCATCGTCGTGTGCCCGTCATGGCCGCAGGCGTGCATGCAGCCCTGATGTTGCGAGCGGTAGGGAAGATTGGTCGCTTCCTCGATCGGCAACGCATCCATATCGGCGCGCAGCCCGACCGAGCGCGGCGAATTGCCGGCGCGCAGCCGGCCAACGACGCCGGTCTTGCCGATTCCACGAAACACCTCGATGCCGAACTCAGCAAGCCTTTGTGCGACAAAATCGGCGGTCCGGGCTTCCTGAAAGCCAAGTTCGGGATGAGCGTGGATGTCATGCCGCCACAGGGTCAGCTCTTTGTGAAATTCGGCGATCCGCCCGATAAGTTTCATGCCCTGCCTCCCCGCCGCGATCTGCAATCTCGCCGAGCCGATAGCAGCTGGCAATCCGGTTCGCGCATCGCGGCGAACGCGCTATAGTGGCGGCCGATCGATTTTCGGGAGGAGTGACGAAGATGGCAATTGAAGGCATGGAACTCGATTGTCTGCAGGGTGTCAGGGTCGTCGATTTCACCCAATTCGAGGCCGGACCGTCATGCACCGAGGCGCTTGCCTGGCTCGGCGCCGAGGTTGTCAAGATCGAGAACCCAAAGACCGGCGATCCCGGACGGCGGCTGCGGCCCGGCCATCCCGACGACGACCCGTGGTATTTCCATCAGTTCAACGCTAATAAAAAATCGCTCACACTGAACTTAAAGGCTCCGCGCGGGCTTGAAATCGTCAAGGAGCTGCTGAAAAAGGCCGATGTCACGGTTGAGAACATGGCGCCTGGCACAATCGAGCGGCTGGGCCTCGGCTACAATGTCGTCAAAGAGCTGAACCCGGGCATCATTTACTGCCAGGTCAAAGGGTTTGGCGAAGGCAGCCCATACGAGAAGAACCTCGCTTTTGACATGATTGCGCAGGCCGCCGGCGGCCCGATCAGCGTCACCGGCTATGGCGACCGCCCGCCGGTCAAGCCCGGCCCATCCTTTGGCGACACCGGTACCGGCATGCTAATGGCGATCAGCATCCTAGCGGCCTTGCGCCAGCGCGACCGCACCGGCAAAGGCCGGCGGTTGCAGGTGGCGATGCAGGACGCCATGGTCCATTACATGCGGGTACCGTTTTCGCGCACGCAGCAGAGCGGCAAACCGCAGCTGCGCGATGGCAGCAGCCGCTCGAGTACGGCGCTGGCACCGTCGGCCTTGTATCCGTGCAAGCCCGGCGGACCGAATGATTACGTTTATGTGTTTACGAGCCGCGCCAATCCCGAACACTGGACCCGGCTGTTAAAAGTCATCGGCCGCGAGGATCTGATCGGCGACCCGCGTTACGATACCGGGCCGGCGCGCGGCCAGCACGCTGCCGAGGTCGACGAGATCATCGCCGCCTGGACCCGCCAGCACACCAAGCAGGAAGCGATGAAGATCATCGGTGAGGCCGGGGTGCCGGCCGGCGCCGTCTATGACACGCTCGAACTGATCAACGATCCTTCACTCGCCGAGCGCGGCATCATGCAGGATGTCGAGCACCCGACGACCGGTCACTATAAGATGCCAGCCTGGCCGGTGCGCTTTGACGGCGCTCCTGCCAAGGTCAAGCCGTCGCCGCTGTTGGGCCAGCACAACACCGAGGTGCTCGGCCAATGGCTCGGTATCGGCGCGGACGAGGTCGCGGCGTTGCGTACCGAAGGCATCATCTGACCCGCTATCCCCAGGCATTCGCGCAAGGGAGAACCGCGATGAAGCTCTACTACGCCCCGGGCGCCTGCTCGATCGGCATCCACGTGCTGCTCGAAGAAATCGGCAAACCCTATCAGCTGGAAGCCGTCAATTTTCGCGAGGGGGCGCAATACAAGCCGCCCTATACCGGCATCAACCCGAAATCGAAGGTGCCAACGCTCGAGCGCGATGACGGCTCGATCCTGACCGAATTTCCGGTCATCGCCCGCTGGCTCGCGCTCAAAAACCCGCAGGCCAATCTGATCCCCAAGGACGAAGAAACCGACATCCGCGCCATGGAGGTCATGGAATACGTCGTCGGCACGATCCACTCGCAAGGCTTTACCCGGCTCTTCCGCACCGAGCGGTTTACGCCGTCGCCTTCCGATCATGAGGCGGTAAAGGCACAAGGGCGCGAGTCGATTGAGAAGGGCTTTGCGGTTGTCGACAAGGCGCTCGAAGGCAAGGACTATCTGGGCGGCAAGGATCTGTCAGCCGCGGATGCCGCGTTGTTCTACGTCGAGTATTGGGGGGCGAAGCGGGTCGGCATGCCATTGCCAAAGAATTGCGCTGCGCATTTCGAGCGCATGATGGCCCGCCCGGCGGTGCAGCGCGCCCTCCAACAGGAAGGCCTCAACTGAAGCAGTAAAAAACTGGCCCAGGCAGCGAACCGATGATTTCAGCTGCCGCGGGCCAGCAATTGAAGGAGTTTTGCAATGAGCGAAACAATCGCACCGCCAAATTGTCTCTCTGGCATCAAGGTTCTCGATCTGACCCGATTCAAGACTGGAACCACCTGCACCGAGGCGCTCGCCTGGATGGGGGCGGATGTCGTCAAGGTCGAAAACCCCGACGGCGGCGAAGCCGGCCGCCGCGGCGTGCGCGACCC
>JAFAOB010000339.1 GCA_019238055.1 Alphaproteobacteria bacterium | reverse complement strand
TGCGCCCGATCCTCTGGCGGGACGATTTTCCGACTTGGCGGTCGCGAGCACGAACCACCGAAAAACCCAGGCCTCTTGAGCAGCGTCAGGCGGAGCTTACATCCTACGCCGCCTGACACCCTCCCAAACCGCCAAAGTCCAGCTTAGGGCGTGGTTGGATATCGAAACTCGTCCCATTATAATCCTGAACAAGAATGACGCCTCCCGGTTTCGTAACCGCATACATTTTGCGCAGCATCGCGATCGGGTCAGGCAAATGAATCAACACGAGACGGCCGAATACCAGGTCGAACGGCCCCTGCGGCAGCGGATTGGATCCGGATAGGTCCTGTTCAATGAATTGAAAGTTGCATTCGATTTCGGCGCGCAGACGATCCATCCCAGACCGGCCGGCCGTTCCGTCAATATCGATCCCGACAACGGTGCCGGTATCTCCTACCATTTCTCCCATCAACCTCATCGCCTCGCCTGGTCCGCAGCCAATATCCAGACAACTCATTCCGGGGCAGAGGCCGATTTTTTCCAACAGCGGCCGGGTCATGTTCTCGACGAGGCGGCCTTGTCGCCGCAGTCGCTCCGCCTCGGAGCTGCGCTGGAGCACGTAATTGTCTTCAGCCATTCCGGTCCCCCTCGGTCCTGGTCACTTAAGCCGTACATGGCGTACCGAGCTTGGCGGACTTCGCCAAATGCCCGTGGTTTTCAGGGCAGGATCGGTCTTCTGGCCGGCTTCGGCAACGGCAAAGCGCCGTAGCCGAGGGCAGAAGGCGCTCGAAGCCGGCGGTTGACGGCACCGAAACGCTGATACGCATCGCTTTACCCGCATCGAGGCGTACTTCTCCTCTCCTCGCCCACCGCATTTGCTCTCCCTGGCCCTTCATGCCGGCGCGGGTGATGTTCGCAGCCGAGGGATCAGCGACAGGATGTCGGCGAACATCTGCCGCGGCACCGCCACCTCGGCCACCTGGAAGGTCACGTAGCGCCCGTGGCTGACGATCTTCGCGCCGATCTTGATCAGCTTCTCGCGCAGGCTGGTCAGCGACCACGCCTCTGTCGTCTTCGGCAGCGCCAGCGTGCGCATAAAATTACCCAAGTTGTAGGCTAGCACATAAAGGAGGCGACGGCGTTGGCGGCGAAGGTCCGGCACGACAGCCGCATCCATTTGACCGCGCCCTTTCCTTCCTTGATGAACTGCTCGCAGGTGCCGCGCTGGTTGTAAAAGGCGACGACGCGCTCGGCCGACCGTGCCGGGTTGGTGACGATAAACCCGACGCGCGGGTAAAGCTCGCCGGGGTGCCATTCGACCTTGGCTACGACGCGTCTCGGCTTTTTCCAGCTCTGCGCCTGATAGCCGAAGCTGGCGTGGAAGCGGCGCACTTCCTGCGGTGGCCGCCCGACCGGGCGCTTCGGTAGGTATCCAATCCTGTCCTGCAAGACCCTGTCGGCCGGTAAGCGGATCGTGTAGCTGGCGCGCTCAGCTTCGAGAAACTCGTACATCTCAGGATTGGCAAAGGCCGCGTCGCCCCGGAAATAGAGGCGCTTCGCGGTGCCCCGGTAGCGGGGATCACCGGCTCCAGAACTGCGCGCCAGCCGTCGGCGCTGTGCACATTGCCCGGCCTCAGGGCGCATCGCTCGACATCGCCGAATTGGTTGAACACGAACAAGGGGTGGTAGCGCATGCAGCCAAAGTGGCCGTTGTAGGCGCTGCTCTCCTGCTCGCCGTATGTCGGGCTCTCGCTCGAATCCATGTCGAGAACGATGACCTTTGGCCGCCGCCGGTGTACCGTGTCGATCCAACGGCCGGGCAGATCGGCGAGAGCGGCAAGGTTCTCGGGCCGGCTCAACCACTTCGTCTCGAAGCGGCCCATCTGGCTGGCCGAAGCGGCAGAGCCGGTGATCGCCCGGTCGCCCACGACCCAGCGCATCACGGGGTCGTGGCACACCCTCTCGGCATCGTTCACATCCTCGTAGCCGGCCAGTCTCCCGAACACCGATTGGCGCAGCAGCCCCGCCAGCCGATGGCGGCCGTTTTTACCGGTGCGCGCATCCGCTAGCGTTTCGGCAGCGTGTCGGTCAGGTCGAGCATGTCATCCAGCTCGCGGTAAGCCAGCAACCCGGCATTGGAAGTGATCGCGGAACCACGAAATTGCAGCAGCAGACGCCGGTCGAAATCGAGCCTCAAAGCGCTCCTGTCCGCTTCACCTGTCGGGTCCGCCATCGCCGCCCCAGTTAGCTCTCGATGAGATATTGAATCCTATCCGAAAGCTGCCGCAGACATGCTCGAAATCGCGGCTTTATCTGGGGAATGCGGGCTAAGATCAGGCGGCCGCTGAGACTATGCATGCTTATGAGCTGCGCGGCTGAGCTGCTCGGCTCGGCCCTCTAGCGATGGACGATTTGCCTGGCTGCAGCAAGACCGCCGGTCAGGAAAGGTAATATCGGGATACGATGCCCACTAGAACGACGGGTATCGTGATTAGCGAAAATGCCGCTACCACGCTATCGCAAGCGAGTGTAGTCGCACGTGACCGTCGGCTGGATCGAGCAGAAAATAATGCGGACAGGAAGAAGACCAGCGGGATAAAATAGCGGCCTTGAACACCTCCGACGATGAAATCGCCTACCGGGCTCCAGCTAATGTATAATGCGGCAAAAAGTATTCCGATGCTGGCAATCATAGCAAGGAGGACGACCATCTTTTGATGGAGTGTGTTCTTCCAGTCGGCAACCACTGTAAAAGAGGCGAGTGCGGCCAACGCTAAGTCAAAGATGGCGATTACGATATAGGAGTGGGGAAGACTCAAATCGAGCCAGCCCAATTTGCCGACAAAACTCTCGACGTACAAGTCCCACTGATAGCGCATCGTGTTGGCGATGAGCGGGAAGATCGAGGACGGGTGAGCCATCAGGTAATGGATCTGTGCGGGGGCATCCGCTCCAGGTAATCCGAATGGGACGAGCGCGATGCGCCACGCTATCCAGGCCCAGCCCAGCCCCGCTGCAGCGGCAATGGTGCAGCCGACCAGGCGAGCGCGGAGGCTCGGGTGACTGATCGCAAGGGGCAATAGCGCAAGTGCGACGTATGAGATGCGGCCCATAGCAATCAGACCAAGCAACGCGCAGAACACACCAAATCCGATGCGGTCGTAAAACTCCTCTCTAAGGAGCCTGATAAACAGAGCTGCGGCAACAGCTGCCATTGGGATTAAGAGTGCATCCTGCGATGCCGATGCCATTTCGGACAATGTCATCGGCAAGGTCAGAAGGGCGAAAAACCATGGTGCCGCCGATCCCGCGAGCTGAAGCGCAACGGCGCCCAACAGAATGGCCGCCGCGCCGTTCATCAGGCGTGCCACCTTCAGCGTGCGGACGACCGACATATTCGTCCATTTCCCCAGTCGAATCGCCCAGGCTGCCATGACATAGTAGAATGGAGGATAAATCGCCGTATTGTTAAACTCCCGGAAAGACTTTATGTTATTCCAATAAATCGCCGATGCGTGGTTCAATATGGAAGCGGTTATTTTTCTCTCCGGATGAAGAATTATAGGAGAGAAGAGATTGAAAGAATCGGAGATACTTTGATCGACAATGCCGCCACTTTGGGTTGGGCTGGTTCGAACTCCGATCCATTGGCCGAGCGCGACTTGATCAGCCCGAAGAAAGTGGGCGATTTCGTCGCTGACCTGATAGGATGGCGTCAGCAATGCAAAGATTGGGATTGCTACGAACCCATAAATGATAAAAGCCACACGAAAGAAAGATTTCCGGTACCAGGCCGGTTTATTGCGTGCCACAAACTAAATTGTGCAGCCCTGATATGTATGATCTTCTCGACACTACGAGTTGACCGTTCGACACTGCCTGCGGGGCTTTCGACGATTTGATCCCGCACGGCGGTCACCCACCCGCAGCCACGTCACGGCCGGTTTCTGAAATAAATACGAATCTCTTGGACAACGTAAAATTTACCAGCAAGCCGGCGCCGGACCCGACCGCCACAGCCAAGACCGGAAAGCCGACAAAGTGGGCCGGGACCGCAATCATCAGTATCGCATAAACACAGTAATTGATCATTCCGCCGACTGCGTTGGCGGAAATGAACTTCACCCACTGCCAAAAATAGGATTCACTCGTTATATCAAAGGTCCAACAGCGGTTCAGACTCCAAGTAAACGTCGCCGCGGTCAGATATGAAATCGCCCGACCTTCGAGGAAGTTGGCACCGAGGCCAAGGGCAATCATCAAACATGCGGAATCGACGACAAATCCGGCTGCCCCCACAAGCGCAAAGCGGATGAAGCGAGCTGATATCACGACGGTCCTGTCGCCACTGTGGGTGCCGGTATTTCGAGGTACCGCATGCGCTTGGCCTCGCGGCGGCCCAATGTCACGGTGTCAAGGATCACCCCGGCGGCAAGGCTGAGAAAGCCGAGCAGCATCGACCCGGTTGCAAGCACGGCGGTTGGCAGCCGCGGGACGAGCCCCGTTTGCGCGTAAACGATAAATAACGGCACGCTGATCGCGAGCGAAAACATCGTCAGTATTGCGAAGAATGTCCCGAAGAATTGCAGCGGCCGCTCTTCTTTAACAAGACGAATGATCGTTTTCAGGATGCGCCAGCCATCGAGATAAGTTCTGAGTTTGCTTGTTGAGCCTGGCGGGCGATCCTTGTACGGGGTGTCAACCTCAAGGGTCGGCATCCGCAATTCGAGCGTGTGGACGGTCAATTCGGTCTCGATTTCAAACCCGCAAGCGAGCGCCGGGAAACTCTTGACAAAACGCCGGGAGAACACGCGATAACCGGACAGCATATCGTCGAATCGTTTACCGAAAATGGCTGCGACCATCGAGGTCAATAGGATGTTGCCAAAGCGATGGCCGGGACGATAGGCGGCCGCGATGTCGCTCACGCGCCTGCCGCTGACCATGTCGAGCTGGTTGTCGAGCAAAGCTTTGATCATCATCGGTGCGGAAGCGGCATGATAAGTGTCGTCGCCATCCACGAGGACGTAAATATCCGCCTCGATATCGGCGAACATCCGGCGCACGACATTGCCCTTTCCCTGCAACGGCTCGAGCCGGACAACAGCCCCGGCCTTGGACGCGACTTCGCGCGTTCGATCGATCGAGTTGTTGTCGTATACATAAATGGCGGCGCGAGGTAGCGCGCGACGAAAATCCCGGATGACCTGCCGGATTGCGAGTTCTTCGTTGTAGCAAGGGATGAGAACCGCGATCCGCAACGACGGGTCGAAATCCTCTTCCACAGCATAGCCGGTCGTATCCGGGCGGTCGGCAATCAGTTCGGCGATCGTCATGTCATGGCCTCAAACAGTGAGCCGAGGCACCGCTCGCAAGGGCGGGTTCAGCCTTTTGTCGGCGGGGGTCACTGCTGAATTCGGATCCGCGGGGAGGACGGTCTGGCTCGCCCGTTGCACGCAGGTGCCGCAATTCCTAGCCGACACGCGACAAAGAGGCGTGAGGACATGTTGTTAGAACCCTCCCGATACTGCGGAACAGAGAGCTGCGAACGCGGCCAACCGACCCGCGAATTCATTGTCAAAAGCGTCAACAATGGGACGAACGCGACCGCAGGTTCACGTCAACGGCTCGTCCCGTCAGGATTGGAATGGCCATCCCCCATTTAGCCAAGACGAATTATAGACGGCGCTTCGCGGGCCGCAAGGCCGGGTACAGGGTAGCGATTGCGCCGAGCATATCTCGGGAATAAAGTTCCGAGAGAAGGTGGTCGGCAGCTTCTACCAGGAATAGGATCTGCGGCGGGGAGGAAAAACATCCATGGTCAAATTGCGCGTTAACGGCCAGGAGCACAGCTTCGCGGGCGATCCGTCGATGCCATTGTTGTGGTATCTGCGCGACGAACTCGGGCTGACCGGAACCAAGTTTGGCTGCGGCGCAGCGTTGTGCGGCGCCTGCACCGTCCATGTCGACGGTCAGGCGACCCGCGCCTGCATCACCGCATTAAGTGAACTTGACGGGCGTTTGGTAATAACCATCGAAGGTCTCGATCCCGATGGCAATCATCCGGTGCAAAGAGCCTGGCGCACCTTTAACGTGCCGCAATGCGGCTATTGCCAGGCCGGGCAGATCATGCAGGCTGCGGCCTTGCTCGCGACCAGCAAGAACCCCTCGGAAAGCGAAATCCTGAGCGTGATGAGCGGCAATATCTGCCGCTGCGGCTGCTATCAGCGCATTACCGCCGCTGTCAAGTCGGCGGCCACGGGGGCATGACGATGTCCGCCATTCACGTCGCGATCGAAAATGTGAGCCGCCGCGGTTTTTTGCGCGGCATGCTCGCGACCGGTGGGTTGATCCTCGCGGCCGAATTTGTGCCGGGCCGCGCCGCTCTCGCCTATGCTACTGGGGCCGCTAAATTTCCGGGTGGGGTCGTCGCCGACCCGCATGTCTTCGTCTCGATCGATCCGAGCGGCATTGTCACGATCATCGCGCATCGCGCCGAGATGGGAACCGGCTCGCGGACCAGCCTGCCCATGGTCGTCGCCGACGAGCTCGACGCCGATTGGGCAAAGGTGAAGGTCAGGCAATCGCCGGGTGACGAAAAGAAATACGGCAACCAGAACACCGACGGCTCGCGCAGCATGCGCCATTTCATCCAGCCGATGCGGCAATGCGGTGCGGCGGCACGGCGCATGCTGGAAATCGCCGCGGCGGCGCGATGGAATGTCGATATCGCCGAGGTCGAGGCAAAGAATCACGAAATCATCCACAAGCCCTCCGGCCGCAAGCTCGGCTATGGCGATCTCGCCGCGGCGGCGAGCGCGCTTCCGACCCCTCCGCCCGATCAGATCAAGCTCAAGGACGAGGCTGCGTTCCGCTATCTCGGCAAGGGCAATGTCCAGATCGTCGATCTGTTCGACATCACGACCGGCCGCGCCGGTTACGGGATCGACGCCAGACTGCCGGGGATGAAATACGCCGTGGTCGCGCGGCCGCCGGTGCTGGGCGGCAAACTCGTCTCCCATAATGCCACGGCCGCGATGAAGGTGCCCGGGGTCGAGAAAGTCGTCGTCATCGACGGCACCCCCCCGCCATCGAAATTCCAGCCCATTGGCGGTGTCGCCGTTATTGCCGCGAATACCTGGGCGGCGATCCGCGGACGCGACGCGCTCGTGCTGCATTGGGATGGCGGAGCGCATGATGGCTACGATTCCGCTGCCTACAAGGCGCAGCTCGAAGAAACCGCCGGCAAGCCGGGTAAGGTGGTGCGCAACGACGGTGACGCCGAGCAGGCGCTCACTACAGCGGCGAAGACCGTCTCCGCCCAATACTATGTTCCCAATCTGGCGCATGCGCCGATGGAGCCGCCCAACGCGACCGCTCGCCTCGCCGACGGCAAGTGCGAGGTGTGGGCGCCGGTGCAAAGCCCCGGCGAGGTCCAGGACGAGCTCGTCGACAAGTTCAAACTCAAACGCGAGGACGTGACCGTCAATGTGACGCTGCTGGGCGGCGGCTTTGGGCGCAAGTCAAAATGCGACTATGTGCTCGAAGCGGCCCTGTTGTCGCAGGCAATGGATGGCGCCCCGGTCAAGCTCGTCTGGACCCGGGAAGACGATCTGCACAACGATTATTTCCACGCGCCCTCATTCGAACGCCTCGATGCCGGTATTGACGGCCAAGGCCATGTGGTCGCCTGGCGGCACCGCGTCGTGGCGCCGACGATCCGGTCGATCTTTGTCGCCGACCCAAAACGCGAGCAGGCGGGTGAGCTGAGCCAGGGCGTCATCGACGTGCCGTTTGCGATCCCCAATTTGCGCTGCGAGGCGGGCGAGGCCGAAGCCCACTCGCGGATTGGCTGGTTCCGCTCGGTCCGCAACATACCGCATGCTTTCGCAGTGCAGTCCTTTGTCGCCGAGATCGCCCACACCTTGGGCCGCGACCCCAAGGATATGCTGCTCGAGCTGATCGGGCCGCCGCGCATCTTCGATCCGCGCAAATCGCAGGGTGCGGCCGGTTACACGAATTACGGCGAGCCGTTCGAGACCTTCCCGTTCGATACCGGGCGGCTGCGCCGCGTCGTCGAGGTGGTCGCCGAGCAGGCAGGGTGGGGCAGGCAGCTGCCGGCGGGGCATGGTCTTGGGATCGCTGCCCACCGCTCGTTTGTGAGCTATGCTGCAACCGTCGTCGAGGTCGCGGTCGACAACAAAGGTAAGTTCACAGTGCCGCGCGTCGACACCGCGATCGACTGCGGCTTCGCGGCCAATCCCGAGCGCATCCGCTCACAGATCGAGGGCGCGGCGGTAATGGGCCTCGCCATCGCCAAATATGGCGAGATCACGTTTAAGAATGGACGCGCTCAGCAGAACAATTTTGACGGGTTTCAGGTCGCCCGCATCGACGAGTCGCCGGTTATTACGCATGTGCACATCATCCCGGCCTCGATCAAGGTGCCGGCGAGCGGGGTCGGCGAGCCCGGGCTTCCGCCGTTCGCGCCGGCGCTGTGCAATGCGATCTTCGCCGCCACCGGCAAGCGCATCCGGCAATTGCCGATCGGCGATCAGTTGGCGAGTTAAGACATCGCTGCGGGTGGGGTTTTGTCGGTCATTTTCTGGGTATGGGGGAACGGAGTTGGGGGGAGATCGGCAATACCCGCGCGCAGCACGCGGGATCGGCCGGCGTTCGGCGCTGGGCTTCGGGTTGGGTTTACTGACAGCACCGCGGTTGGCATTGACCCAGACCGACCCCGCGCGTGAGCGGCCGCAGGAAGGCGATCTGCTGGTCAAGATCGGCGGCGACGCCACCACTGCGTTGAAAGCGGCCGACCTGCCGCTCGGCGGACCGCAGATCCTGGCGTGGCCAATCGACCCGGCGAACAAGACCGTTCGAAACGGGTCGCGTCTGAACAAAGTGCTGTTGCTGCGCCTCGACCCGGCCGGTTTTGACGCCAAGACGCGCGAGCGGTCAGCCGATGGCGTTGTCGCCTATTCGGCGATCTGTCCGCATGCCGGTTGCGACGTCACCCAGTGGCTCGCCCCATCACAGCGCCTCGAATGCCCATGTCATTTTTCGCAATACGATCCGAAGGCGGGGGCCGAGGTGGTCGGCGGTCCATCGCCGCACGGATTGCCGGCATTGCCGCTGAAGACTGTCGACGGCCGGCTGGCCGTGGCCAAACCGTTTATCGGTCGGGTCGGTTTTCAGCAGTCCTAAATCAATCGCAACCAATCGCAACAAGGGAGAACAACGCCAGTGTCTACCAGGCATCGAATGTCGGCGGCGATCGCCATCGGCGGGCTCGCGCTGCTGCTGTCCATGGCTGCCGAGGCGCAAAAACCGCAGGCCCCTTTGCCACAGCCGGAAGGCACGGCGCCAGTGCCGCCGATCCTGCAGAATTACCAGCCAGTATCGGTGCAGCGGCTGAAGCAGCCGGCGGACAGTGATTGGCTGATGTACCGCCGTACCTATAATGGTTGGGGCTACAGCCCGCTGGCGCAGATCACGCCGGCCAATGTCGGCGGGTTGAAAATGGCTTGGACATTAGAGACCGGCCAGGTCGAGGGCCACGAGGCACCGCCGATTGTCAATAATGGCGTGATGTTCGTCGCCACCCCCGGCAATCAGGTGCTGGCGATCGACGCCAAATCCGGCGATCTTCTGTGGCGCTACAAGCAGCCGATCCCGGATGACATGCTGCTGCTCCATCCAACGAGCCGCGGCGTCGCTCTCTATGGTGACAAGGTTTATTTCCCTGCCGCCGACGCCGTGCTGGTAGCGCTCGATGCAAAGACCGGAAAGGAAGTATGGAAGACCAAGGTCGAGGATTATACTCATGGCTACTACATGACATTGTCGCCGCTTGTCGCCGACGGCAAGGTCATGGTCGGCTGTTCGGGCGGCGAACTCGGCGTTCGCGGGTTTGTCGCGGCATTCGACGCCGATACCGGCAAGCCGTTGTGGAAGACCTATACGGTGCCGGCCCCCGGCGAGCCCGGCAGCGAGACCTGGCCCAAAGGCGATCAATGGAAGACCGGTGGCGGATCGGTGTGGATCGAGGGCAATTACGACCCGGACACACACCTCGCCTATTGGGGAACCGGCAATGGCGGGTCGTGGATGGGCGATCAGCGGCCGGGCGACAATCTCTACACCTCGTCCGTCATTGCACTCGATGTCAACACTGGCACGATCAAGGGCTACCACCAGTACCATCCCAATGATTCATGGGACTGGGATGAAGTGTCGCCGCCGATCCTGGTCGATTACCGTCATGACGGCAGACCCGTAAAGGGGCTCGTCGACGTCGCCCGTGACGGTTATCTATGGGAGCTCGCCCGCTTACCCACCGGTCCGATTGCGTTTGTCGCCGGTGAGCCGTTCGTCAAGCAGAATGTATTCGAGAGCCTCGATCCCAAGACAGGCCGGCCGAATGTCGACCCGGTGCGTCAGCCCGGTACCGGAAAAAAAGCGGATTTCTGTCCGTCGCTATGGGGTGGCAAGGACTGGCCCCCGGCCGCCTACAGCCCAAAAACCCGATTGCTTTATATTCCGGCAAACGAGAACCTTTGTGGTACCTCGATCGGCGAAAAAGTGTCCTATTCGCCGGGTGAGCGATATGTCGGTGCGACGACGACGCTCTATATCGCCCCGGGTGCGGATCACATCGGCGAATTGCAAGCCTGGAACCTCGACACCGGCAAGAAGGTGTGGAGCCATCCCTTTACCAACTCGCAGCTGTGGGGGCCGGTATTGGCGAC
>JAFAOB010000179.1 GCA_019238055.1 Alphaproteobacteria bacterium | reverse complement strand
CGCCGCCGATAAACGAGGCGACAAACCGCATCGCACCCCAAGGGTGAGCGGCGGCGCGGCCGATAAAAATGTTCTCCCAAAGGTCGAGATAGCCTGGATAGTAGGGCGGGTTCCAGGTGAAGCTGTGATTGGCGATCGCCAGATCGTGCTCGGCCGCCGCTTCCCAGATCGGATAGAGATCGGGGTGGTCGGCCGGCATGTCTTTGGCGAGCAACGGCAACACCGCGACCGCCCATTTCGACTTGCCCCATTCGCGGATCTCGCGCACCGCTTCGGGTACGACCCGCGACGAGGCGACGATCAAGCTCTTTAGCCGATCGGGGTGATTTGCCGTGAAATCGGCCATATGGCGATGGTAGGCGCGGATCATGTTGACTTCGAGCGCCGGGTCATCAAGCCCGACAAGGCTCAGCCACGAGGTCGGGATCAGAAAATGGGTGTCGACCCCTTCGTCATTCATATCGGCGACGCGGTTGGCCGCCTGATCGTCCTGAACGCCGGGCCGCGGCATTTTGGTGCCGCGCCACTGGGTCTCGCGCCCGCTAAAGCTGTCGCGCGGCGCCTTTTCGCCGAGGACGCGGCGATAAAACTTGGTGCCGACGCGATACTGGTGCATCTGTGGCTGCTCTCTGGCCGGTTGGCCGCTCGGCACGCGATAGGATGCGAGCTCGGGCAGGCGATCGCGAAAGCCCGGATCGACATAGCGGTCCAGCACCTCGGCGCAAGGATTGACGTGGGTGTCGGAATCGTAAGCGCGGAACCCGTTTCGCATCCTGACTTTCCTCCTGTATCGCGCACCGGGCGCGGATCTCGATCATCGCCTCATTATAAGCGCATAATAAGACCGCGCGCCCGCCGCTGTCGACGGCGAGCTGACGTGCGCCGGATGACGCATGCCCGGTTAAGGGGCGGCTTTGCGCGCATTCTTCGCACTCCGAGCGGGCGGCTTTTACAGCCGCTCCATTGGTAATTGGCAAGAGGTCCGCGGTCTTTGGTCCAAATTTAATTCATTGTTCGGCGAACCCGTGATCGGGCGTCCTTGTCGGGGCGACCAGCCAAAGCCCAAGGCGGCCGTACATCCACGTTTCACCCAGCTAGGTGGCGCAGGTGATGGGTCTGCAGCATAAGGGATTACCAACCGGTCGGTGTGAGCAGCGCTCAAAGGGTGAACCCCGGCAGCGTAAGTACGCCTTATTTTCGCCAATATGACCCCAAGCCCATATTGGCTTATTTTTTAAAGCCGAGTTCGGCGCCCGGCGGCTTTGCGGCCGACGAGTGGCTCAACGGTAATGTCCGCATCCCATTCGCCTTTTCAGCGATGCGACAGATCGAGCCTCTCAGGCGGTCCGATGGATTGATCATCGCTGTGCTTCTGCACACCGTCTGCGCCGTCGCCGGCGAGCTCACGATGGCGGCGACCGACCTCCGTACTCGCGAACTCCTCGAACGCACCGAGGCGATTGACAATACCCTGATCCATCGCAGGGACAATTCTCATCCCTGAGGGATACCAAGAAAAGCACACAGAAAATACTGGATAAAGTTGGCATGTCTAAGTAGATCGATCTAGTTTGATTCTATACAGCTTAGTTATATAAGGAGGATCTAGGTTGTTTTTTTGAACTATGAATTTTTCACTATCTGAAACATATTTGAGGCTGGGTAGATCTGTGCAAGAGGCTGGGATCATTAAATCGGCTGGCAAACCCTCGACACTCACTGCGCTGCCAAGAGCATTAGGATCAGCTTCGCGGCTCGCGCCAAAATCGTGAAATACCCCCTCTACCAAGGCTGACCCCGGAGGAGCATGCGGTTCGAGGCGAGCGCTCGTGCGTAGCGCGAGTCCCCTTGGCACCACGATACGCTCCCACCTGCCATCGTGGAAGCGACGAGTTCGCTCATATACGATGGGGCCGGCGGCGCCTCCAAATCGCATCTTCATCGGGCGTTCTTCGAAAGAGAGCGCTCTCTTCAAGAGGTCCTTCGCCGCCCGCACCACTTTTTGCGGGCTGGCATCAATCATCAATATTGAGTCTCCTCCAGAGAATTCTACGTAAGCCAGATCTCTGCAAACCTGCCGGGCCCACTCGAACAATTTTTGAACGATAATCTGGTAAATTTCTTCACTCATGACGTTGCTATACCCAACAAAATCGCCTTTCATCACAAAGGAGTAAGTAATCGGGTCGAACCACTCCAACTGATTACCAACGATATTCTTTGAATGAAATCCTCGGACTATTTTACCGCTTGATTTTTCATACACGTATTGATCGAGTGCAGGATGAATTAAATAACATTCCGAGTGAGGCAACTGCGTTTCGTTTTCAAGCTGAATTTCGGTTGGCTGGAGGAACCATTGGCGCCATCGATGTTTATTATTCAATTCCAAGCGAACGGTTCCAAGGAGACCAAGCTTGTGCAAAACTCGAAATGGATAGCTAATCTCTGAGCCGTTTTCAGTTAGCCCTCGGGCTCCGAGCTCGTGAACATAAGTCTGCCGGATTTCCTGAAGCTGCTCAAGGCTGAGGACGTTTGACTCAATGTGCTTAAGAAGAATATCCCGCTCGGGCGTGGCAAAGAATGGACTCATTTCAGTAAATATAGAGTCAACGATGTCCTTGGTGGCATGATCAACCGCAGTCCTGATCGCATCCGAAGAGCGATAGCTTGGGTTTATCCTAGCAATATGGCCACCAATATGCATGAGGTCCCGCGGGCGATACAGCGTATGCCTAAGAAAGTAATCGAAAATGGGTTCTGCTTTCGGTACAAAACGATGATTGATGTTCTTGTTCTCGGAGCCGACAAACCGCGCCATGACATCGTTGTTTTTTGGATCAACGAGGTCGGCTTTTGATGTGACATCAATATTCTTTAAAAATATTTTTTCTAGATCTTGACGAGTATACTCGATACGAATGCATCTTCCTGAGATCGGATAATGATGGATTTCTATGTCTGACATCCTGAGAAATGCCTCATGTCGCATTGTACAGAAAATTTTTATATGTCGATTGGCGTTTTCTAACTCATATGCTACTGTTGCCAGTGCTATCTGAGGCAATATCCATAAATCATTATTGCGAGTTCGATAAAGTGTCGACGAGTTCCGTGGCCGCACTGAGCGATTTTCAAGAAATGGGTTAAAAAACTCGTCAACATTATCAATGAAGAAGACAATTGGGGAATTTATTCTGTTGAAATGAGGGAATATATTATTAGATTTGTTTATTATGTCGATTATATATTTATAATCCTGAGCTATTAAATCTACAAAGATATCGCCCGCCTCATTTAACTCTTCGGCCAAGATCCTACGATACCACTCATGCCCATCGAGACCGCGTCCGAATGAGTTATCCTTCGTAGCACGTGCGAAGGCCTTAACCGCTGCTAAGGAAAGTGAAATCTTCCAAACAGCCTTCCACAGCTCATAGTCGGATGCCAGCGACTCTAACTCCTCCTTTTTCCTCATTCTGAGGTTGCCATGGGGCCGGTCTATAAATCGATCCTTTGCCATTATTATTGTTCCGGCCTCCGCCTCAATAAAAGCTTGTTTTTTGGCAATCAAAAGTAGTGTTTTACCATAACCTCTTGGCGCAACCAGGATACTATGGTCAGTGTTGTTGACGGATAAATATTCCCTTATAGCGCTGGTTTCATGAATAAACGTGTTCCGGTAACTGTCGTACGCCATTTCGGGGACGGTGGCCGCTACGATGCGCCAAGCAACCTGCGCTTTCTCCGGCATTGGGACATCCTTAGAAGGTCCTTATTTGACGCAAAGTAGGACGATTCAGTACGAGAGGTCAATTTTTGTTAACCAGACTACACAAGCCCGACGACTGTCGAACTCGGCTTGAGTAGCGGTCGCGCGTCGGTAACGTCATTCCCCCGCGGTCAGTCTTATATGAGAAAAGCCATCGGAGGTTGTCGGAGCTTCGACCCGACGAGCCGGTCGTATCGCGAACAGCACCAGGCCCACAGAGGCGGCGAAACGGCGCTGTCGAACTGTTGGTCTGCGTCAGGAGCCAGCTGAGCGCAACTGGCGAGACATTCAGCAGGAATTGAGCAGGTATCAGTAGATTAATGATCTGGCCGGTTATACGGTCAATTATCGCCGCCCTTTTTGGAGGATGGTTATGGAAGATGTCCGTCAACTGCGCCCGCTTGGACACTCGCTTGGTGCCGAGGCGCTCGATATCGATCTGTCACATCCGCTCGACAATGAAACCTTTGCCTGGATCGAGCGTGCCTTTGCCGAACATCCCGTGCTGGTGTTCCGGGACCAGGACCTCGGTGCCGCGGAGCTGGCCGCATTTGGCCGCCGCTTTGGTGCCCCGCGCAAGCACACGCTGGTCAAATATCGACATCCGGAGCACGAGGAAGTGTCGTGGCTGACCAATGTCGAGTCGGACGGCAAGATCGACTGGTACGGGGTCAAGCGAGCGACGTGCTGGCATACCGACTCGACCTATGAGCCGGAACTGCCGCTTCTCGCGATCCTGCATGCCAAGGAGGTGCCGTCGGACAAGGGCGGCACAATGTTCGCCGACATGCGTGCCGCCTATGACGCTCTGCCGCCGGAAATGAAGAACCGGCTTACGAGCCTCACCGGGCTGCATGGCCGCAGCTCCGGCCCAGCCGGCGAGCGGCTCTACGGCGACGACAAGGGCGTGACCGAAAAGGTCTATGCGGAACTGCCGCGTCCGGCCGTACTCCGTCATCCGCTCACTGGCCGGCAGATTCTCTTTGTCAATCCGATGCACGTGCACGGGTTTGCCGGCATGGAGCGCGACGAGGCCTGGGAATTGATCGAGGAACTCGCCCGTCATGCGACCCAGGAGCGTTTTGTCTACTATCATTCCTGGCGGGTCGGCGATGTTCTGATGTGGGACGAGCGGGCGACGATGCATCGCGGTGCCGGCGATTACCGGCCGGAGGAGCGCCGTATCATGCTACGCACAATTGTGTATCCGATTTGAGAGCGTGTATCCGATTTGAGGGTCAGTTAAAAACTCTCGATAATTCAGAGAGAATCGTGGCCGGGGTATAGATCGCCAATAAATCAACCAATCGGCCAAAGGGGGAAACGCGATGTTGGCCTGGCTGCGCGACCTGACCTCGCGAGAACGCCGGACGATGCTCGCCTGCTGGGGTGGCTGGACCTTGGACGGCTTCGATCAGCAGCTCTACAGCTATGTCGTGCCCACAGTCATTGCAGTATGGGGCATGTCGACCGGCGCGGCCGGCACGATCGGTACCGTGACCGTCGTGACCTCGTCATTTGGCGGCTGGTTTGCCGGTGCGCTCGCCGATCGCTTTGGCCGCGTGCGCATGCTGCAGATCGCGATCCTGTGGTATTCGGTCTTCACCTTTCTCTGCGGCTTCGCGCGGAATTTCGAGCAGCTGTTTATTCTGCGCGGCCTGCACGGGCTCGGGTTCGGTGGCGAGTGGGCCACCGGCGCGGTTCTGATGGGTGAGGTCATCCGCGACAAGTATCGCGGCCGCGGCGTCGGCTTCGTGCAAACCGGCGCGGCCGTCGGACCGGGCCTCGCGGCGCTCGTCTATGCCGGCTTGTTCGCCATCCTGCCCGAGGCGATCGCGTGGCGGGCACTGTTCTGGGTCGGCATCTTGCCCGCCCTGTTTGTGCTGTGGGTTCGCCGCAGCATTCCCGAATCTGAAGCGTTCGAGGCGCGGCGCAACCGCAGCGCGCAGCTCGGGATCGCCCACCTGCTCTCGGTGTTTCGCGGGCCGTATCTGTGGCTGACGATAAAAGTCTCGCTGATGGTTATGGGCGCGCAGGGCGGCGTGTGGGCCGTCGGGTTCTGGATGCCGACCTATCTGCGCACGGTGCGCCATCTGTCCGCCTCCGGCACCGGGCTCTATGTCGCGGTTCAGGCGTTCGGAGCACTGATCGGATTCCTGCTCGGCGCCTATTTGGCCGACGCGATCGGTCGCAAATGGACATTCATGATCTCGGCCATCGCAACGATCATCATGGTGCTCGTCTATCTGTACGTGCCAGTCGGCAACACCGGTCTTCTGCTCCTCGGAATCCCGCTCAACACCGCGATCCTGATGAAGTTCGCGCCGATGGGCCCGTTCATGACGGAACTTTACCCGACCGCCATCCGCGGCACCGGCCAGGGCTTTTGCTACAACGCCGGCCGGGCGATCGGCTCGGTGTTCATGACCGCGATCGGCTTTGCGACCGCCATAATGCCGCTCGGTACGGCAATCGCCTTGTTCTCGACTTTGGCCCATGTGCTGATGATCGTCATGCTGCTGCTGTTGCCGGAGACACGGGGCCGCGCCATCGCGAGCCTTGATCTCGAGTCGTCGGGCGCAGTCAGCCGGAGTCGTGCATGACGGTTTCACCAAGGCGCTCTGGAGTCTGACTCGAAATCAAATTCGGATCAGCCGCATTTCCACATCTGCTCGCAGCGCCGGATCAATTTCGCCCCGCTCGCAAGGGGCACCGGATTGCCGCTGCGGTCCGCGTTGTCGGCAGCAACGCGGTCAGATGCGGCGCGGGCCGCCGTCTTTGACGGCAGGCTCAGGTTTGACTACTACTTGTTTGAACGATCGGCGCTGCTTCGCGCACAGAAAGCGGGCAGCTTAAAAATGAAAATTAGAACAGGAGGAATTCATGCTCGAGATGTTGGATCGGCAGAAATCGCTAACGGCCAACCAATGGAAGATCTTCAGCGCGTGCCTGTTTACGATAATGCTCGACTTTTTTGATTTCGGGTTGATCGGGTTTATCTTGGCATTTTTTGTTAAGGATTGGCATCTGACATTTGGCCAGTCGGGGATGATTCTGTTGTCATCGGTCTTGGGGCGATACCGGGCGGAATATTCTTTGGTTGGCTTGGCGACAAGATCGGCCGACGCAAAGTGTTCATGACCACGATCCTGACCTTTTCGCTGGCCACCGGCATGATGGCGCTGGCGCCGGAGCGCGGCTGGGTGATTCTGGTGATCCTGCGCTTTGTCGTCGGATTAGGGGTCGCCGGCGTCGCATCGGTTGATTTACCGCTCTTGCAGGAATTCGTGCCAGCGTCAAAGCGCGGCTGGATCAGCGGCCTGTCGATCGGCTTGTTGCCGGTGAGCGGGGTCTTGGCGGCGACGCTCAGCGCCTATCTTGGAGCCAAGATCGGCTGGCGCGGCTTGTTCGCGGTCGGTTTGGTGCCGGCGCTGATGGCGTTTGTGATCCGCGTCTGGGTTCCGGAGTCACCGCGCTGGCTTTTTGCCCAGGGCCGCTTCGAGGAAGCGCGCTCAGCACTCGCCTGGGCACTGCAGATCGATCCTGGAGAAATCCGCCTTCCGACATCGCTCCCAGATCAGCGCAAGACCCCATGGCGCAAGCTGTTCACCTACCCGCGTAGCGTCGTTGCGGCGGTTATGACCGGCCTCAGCCAGACAGGCGGAGTGGGTCTGGCGTTGTGGGGGGTCACCTTGCTGATGTTGGTCCTGAAGGTGACGCCGGCCAAAGCATCGTTCCTGGTGATCTGGCTTGCTTTTGTCGGGGTCCCCGGGCGGGTCTTCGGCTCCTGGCTCTCCGAGGCGCTCGGACGCCGCTACGCCGGGGCGCTTGCGTCGCTATTGGCCGCCTTGACAACATCGCTCGCCGGCTATCTGCATGACGCGTTTCTCGGCACCATCTCGGTCTTTTATATCATGCTGTTGCTGCACAGCTTTTTTGGCAACGGCAATGCCTCGATTGTGTTTCCATACATGACGGAGCTGTGGCCGTCTTCGTTGCGTGCGAGCGGCTTTGGCCTCGTCTATGGAATGAGCAATCTCGGCAAGTTCATCGGTCCGGCAGGTCTCGCGGTGATCGCCGGCGCCTCCAACTATGTCAGCCCAAAGGCGACGCTGGCCGCCCTTGTCCCCGGCTTCAATTACTTCGCGGTATGGTATCTGCTCGCCGTCGCGGCTTTTCTGTTCATCGGGATCGAGACCCGCGGCCGCACGATCGAAGAACTTGACGCTGCGCTCGCCCAGCGCGCACCGGCGCCGGTCAGAGTTCCGGCGCAGTAGGAATCGATTGCGCTATCAGCCGAGAAACTCGCGCATCGCCGCGACCAGATCTTTTGGATTGTCGCCTTGCACGGTATGGCCGGCATTGGGGATTTTCACCCAGCGTCCGTCTGGGAGTGCTGACGCCAGCCTCTCGGCATCCTCATCGTGAAAGACGTCGCTTTCACCGCCGCGTACAACCAGCGTTGGACAGGTGATGGTGGCCAGTCTATCGGCCAAGCTGCGCCGCTCATTGGCATGCTGATCGCCGCCCATCGCCTGAAACCGCCGCCGGTCGTATTTCCATACCCAGTTGCCGTCTTCTTGTTGGCGTAGATTGTGCATTAGGCTGCGGCGCAGGATCAGCGGATCGCGTCGCGGGTTGAATTCAAGCGCACGCTCGATGATTGCCTCCAAGCTTTCAGGCTTGGCCCCGTCATTGACAAAATCGCGGATGCGGCGCGAGCCGGGGCGGCGCACATTTGGGCCGGCATCGATCAGCACCAACGCCGACAAGGTCTCGGGATATGCGATCGCATAAGCCAACCCGTTGATCGCGCCCATCGACATGCCGACCAACACAAAGTGGTCGAGCCCGACCGCCTCGGCAAAACCGTTGATGTCCTGGCGCTGCGCGGCAATCGAATAATTCGCATCCGGTGCCCAGTCGCTGTCGCCGTGGCCGCGCTGGTCGAGGGCGAGACAATGGAAGTCATCGCGCAGCGCCAGACAGCACAGATCCCAGGTGTGGGCAGTCAAGGCGCCGCCATGCAGAAACAGGATCGGCTGCTTACCCTCGGTACCCCAATCGAGATAACGAAACCGCAAGCCATCGACAACGGCGTGGCGCTCGTCCGGCAGCACTACCTCGCGAAAGTTGAACCCGGCGCGCACCGAAGTCGATTGCAGATGGTCGCGATACTCCTCAGAGGACAGGCTCATGGGTGGGGCACTCCGTCAAAATCGCCGCCGCCGCGGCAAGGGCGGCTTTTGTCTGGCACAACCCTGGCTTTAGCATGAAACGGCTGCCGCCGACCATTTGCCCGACCGGTTACTTTCGCCGCTCTACGCTTGGCACCCCCGCGTTCGGCACATGACTGGGGCCTTTGCCTGGGGTGCACCGCCGTTGTTTCGACGGCGCAAGCGCGTACACTTCGCAGCGGGTTTTTCGGGTCACAAAGAGTGGCCCATTCTGCGAGAGAGGAAGAACGGATGGCCTATGACCTGTTGATCAAAAACGGGCTCATTGTTGACGGGTCGGGGATGCCGGCGTTTCGTGGCGATGTCGGCATAAAAAACGGAAAAATCGTCGAGATCGGGAAATTGAGCGGGGCCGCGGCGAAAACGATCGATGCCGAGGGCCGCGCCGTCGCTCCCGGTTTTATCGACAACCATTGCCATTATGACGCTCAGGTTACCTGGGATCCGCTCTGCACCTTCTCGCCTGAGCATGGGGCGACGACCGTCATCTTTGGCAATTGCTCATTGTCGTTGGCGCCGGTGCGCAAGGGCAAGGAGGAACGGCTCGCCGAGTTCCTCTCTTATGTCGAAGCGATCCCGATGGACGTATTGCATACGGTCAATTTCGATTGGGAAACGACCGGCCAATACATGGACCGCCTCGACAAATGCCTCGGCATCAATGTCGGCAACCTGATCGGCCATACCGCGGTTCGCCACTATGTGATGGGCGAGGATTGCCAGAAGCCGGGCGCTTCCGAGAACCAGATCAAGGCGATGCAGGATGTCGTCCGCGACGGCATGAAGGCCGGTGCACTCGGCTTATCGGTTTCGCGCGAGCAAGGGCATTACGACCCGCAAGGCGTCCATATCCCGGCGCTGTGGGCCGACGAAAAGGAGATCTTTGCGCTCGGCGATGTGTTGCGCGAGATGAGCACCGGCACGATCCAGGCGGGCGGTGGCCAATATGTCGAGCTGAAGGACGGGATGATCCGGCGGCTGGCCGAGGCGACCGGGCGGACCGTTGTCTACAACAGCCTGTCGCAGACGATGCGCAAGCCCGATGAGTGGAAAGTGCACATGAAACGGGTCGAGGAGACCGCGGCACTCGGCATCCGCGCCTATCCGATGTGCAGCCCGAACCGGGTCACGCAAGACTTCACGATGAAAAACTGCCAGGTCTTCCGCGGTCTGCCGACTTGGCATCCGATCCTGTTGTCGTCGGACGAGGCAAAGCTGAAGGCCTATGCCGACCCCGAGATCCGCGCCAAATTGCATGATGAGGCGGTCGTCAACAAGCCCGACACCGCGGTCGGCTTCTCGAAGACCTGGTGGAACTACATGTGGGTCAACGAGCCGGTGCTCGAAAAGAATCAATGGATGCAGTTCA
>JAFAOB010000168.1 GCA_019238055.1 Alphaproteobacteria bacterium | reverse complement strand
GACCGGTCACCCAGCCGAGGCCTAATCCTTGATTCCTGCTGCTTTTTTGGGCAATCACATGCACGGTATTTTGTCCGCAAGAAAGACGCTGGACGAGCGCGGGCCGCGAGAGTTTTCCACCGCTGATCGGAGCCCAAATCCAGGAGTTTTCCGCGAAGTTATCCGCAGTCCTTGGGGATACCGGTACTCAATATCTTGTGCGCCAAGTGTTGTGCTGGCGCTGGCCAAGCATCAACCTTGCGGCTCTCCTCGACTGAACTTGCCGGATTGGGCGATCGCGGCCCCGGTTGATCCGGGATGCGACGAGAACGAAGCGATCGGGTTTACACTGTCGGTTAACCGGTTCGACCAAGCGGCCAGTTTTTCAGCATCAACGATTTCCGCCCCTTCGTCTACCTGTGCGGCGCGGACCGCAGGATCCCCAGCCGGAACTCTCGCAGCAGCGAAACAGTACATTCGCATTGATGTCATGGCCGCGCAACGACCTATACGAAGCACCAAGCTTGTAGCACTCCTCGACCACTTATGCCTTGAACCACTCTTTATACTCGCGGTGCTTGTATTCGTGATGTAGGGAGAATTGTCGTCCCTTGCTTCTTCAGCTCCGTTTGACACTCCTGGTTTCATGACAGCGGCTTATCCCGCTGTCTCCGGCGGTTCAATGAGCTGTGGCGGGATGTGCAGATCGGCGTTAAGAACAAACGCCGAACACATGCTCTCGCGAGCTGGCGTGCCCGCATTCCCGCTCTCTGATCGAGTTTCAACAGTGCTTCCCAAAGACAGCGGCCCTGCGTCGGGTGCCTGTTCAAAGCGCGCTGGCCCGAGGGCTTTGTCTGCCCAGCTGCGGCACCGGCCGAGCCTGGGCGTTGCAGACCACGCCGTGGACCTGGGAGTGCGCCCAATGCCACCGGCAGACCTCGGTGACTGCCGGAACCATCATCCACCATTCAAGCTGCCGCTGACCCTGTGGTTCTGGGCCGCTTATCTGATGGCGACGCATTCTAACGGGATCTCCGCCCTGCAATGACAATATCAGCTCGCCTTGGGCTCCTATAAAACGGCTTGGCTGCTCTGCGCCAAGCTGCGCGCCAGCATGGTGGCGCCCGAGCGCAACCCGCTATACGGCCTTGTCGAAGTCGATGAGACCGAGATCGCCTGCCGCAGCAGGAATGATCCGACTGCCGGCGGTGGGGGCGCCGTCATCAAGGCAACATCCTCGTCGTCGGTGCGGTCGAAGTGCAAGACGGCGGGGCCGGTCCCCGCCGTATCCACCTTCAAGAGGTGCCCGATTACCCGGCTGCCAGCCTGCATCCCTTCCTGGCTGCCCATCTCGCCCCCGGTGCTACCGCCAAGACCGACGGCTGGTCTGGCTATCCTGGCGCCCCGGGCGTTCACCACGATCCTCATCCGGTCGGTCGGCCTTTGAGGCGCATCTCGACCATGGGACACGTGAGATTGCCGATCAACGGGTGCATGGCACGACCGGGGAGATCCCGATCGAGCGCTTTCAGCGTGCCGAGGCTGGCGCCTTGCGGCCGGTCGCCGGCACTCCGCCCTTCGCGGCGAGCCGCGAGCTGGTGCGCAAGGTCCAGGCCGACGGTGCAATCGAGATCGACGGCAACGCCTATTCAGTGCCGTGGCGACTGATCGGCGAACGGGTGCGCGTCATCCTCGCCGGCCGGGAGGTCGCGGTGCATCCGCGCTGTCCCGGCCGGTTCGAACGCCGCATCGATCCGCGGCTCGTCGCCGGCGTCGCCGGGTTCCAATCCAAAGCTGTGGTCGCGCCGGCGCCCGCTGTTGGCACCGCCGACCCCGAGTTATGGCGCCCGCTGATCGAATACGAGCGGCTGGTCGGAGGGCGCTGGTGATGGAGCATGATCACCTTGTCGCGATGCTGAACCGGCTCAAGCTGACCGCCATCCGCGACCAGCTCGACAGCCTCATCGACGAGGCGGGGCGACGCGAGCTGACCATTCGCGAGGCGCTGTTGCTGTTCTGCGAACGCGAGATTGCGCGTAAAGACGAGCGTCGCATTGAGATGAGCATCGGGCTGGCGCGCTTCCCGTTCGTGCGTGACCTCGACGGCTTCGACTTCGCCGCTCAGCCCTCGCTCGACAAAAGGCAGATCCGCGAGATCGCAGCCGGACGGTTTATTGCCAATGCCGAGGTGAATGGCGTCTTGGTCGATCTGCGCGACATGCCGCGCGAGGTGCAGCAGATGCCCTTCTCAAGGTACTCCCGAAT
>JAFAOB010000234.1 GCA_019238055.1 Alphaproteobacteria bacterium | reverse complement strand
CGGTGCGGTCCATCGCCTCCTTGGAATCAGCCCGTCGAAGTCGTGTCAATTAAAATCTATGCCCGGCTTCGGCCTGACCCCCAGCAAACTCTCGGCCAGCCGCCTCAGCCCCAGGCCAAGCCGACTCGCAACCTGGGCAGTAACGATAATATCAGCAAGACAAAAGACGTCTGTGCCGATTTCGACGATCGGCAGCTCGGCTGCGGCCGCATCGGCTTTACGAAAGCGCTCGAAAGCCTGCTGCTCTCGCATCGAGGCCGTGGGAATCGATCTCGGCATGGTGGTGCGGTGTGTCGACTCCATCGCGTAGAAAGACTGCGAATGAACTCCGATTGCCGAGTTTTTGACGTCGTCTACCTGGTGCTCAGCGGCACGACAACCGCGGCACGCTGCCCCGAGCTGTTGCGCGGGCTTGTCGGGCTCGGCTTCCCGACTGTGCTGGCGCTGCCGACGCCAAACGCCGCCCGGGTCGTCGCGGCACGCGACCTCGCCGACGTGGAAGGGGTGCAGGTCGTCGAATCCTATTTCGATTTGGCGATCCGCCCGCGGCCGCCCTTTGGCGTCGTGCTGTTCGCACCGTGCAGTTTCAACTCGCTGAACAAGCTCGCGCATGGCATCGCCGATAATCTCGCACTTTCGGTCACCGCCGAGGCGATCGGGCGGCGCACACCGGTGATTGTTGCCCCATCCTTAAACGCGCCGCTCCTCGCTCATCCGCAGGCGCGCGCATCGCTCGACAGATTGCCCGGCTGGGGTGTCACGATCATTCCACCGGTCGACAAAGGAGAAGGGCCGCGCCTCGCCCCGACAGCGGTGCTGATTGATGCCGTCCGGCCCTACGCCCCTCGGCGATGATGCATCCCCGGGCGGCGCATGCTTCGGACCCATGAATGCCCGGATCACCTTCGAGCATGGTGATCCTTTTTGGTGTCGGATAAGCCCATGAACAGTGCCGGGGAGACGATGAAGTTCGGGGTCGGCCAGCCATTGCGGCGCTTTGAGGATCAGCGACTTCTGACCGGCAAGGGCCGGTTTCAAGACGATGTCGCGCTGCCGCGCCAAGCCTATGCGGTGTTTGTCCGCTCGCTGCACGCCCATGCCAAGATCCGTGCGATCGATACAGCGTCCGCGGCGAAGGCGCCCAGCGTTCTCGCCGTTTATACCGGCGCCGATTATGCTAATGACGGCCTCGCCATGCCAAAGGCAGCGATGCCGCGCAAAAAGGCCAACGGGTCGCCGGCTTTTGCGCCGCCGCGGCCGGCGCTGGTCCTCGACCGGGTGCGTTATGTCGGCGACTCGGTGGCGATGGTGATCGCCGAGAGCCTGGAGCAGGCCAAGGACGCCGCCGAGCTCGTCGAGGTCGATTACGAGCCGCTCCCCGCAGTCACCTCGGTTGCCGAGGCGGCAGAGCCCAACGCGCCGCGATTGTGGGACGATAACCCGGATAACATCTCGCACAGCTACGAACGCGGGGACCGGCGCGCGACCGAGGCAGCGTTCGCCCGTGCCGCCCGAATTGTCAAGCGGTGCTATGTCGTCACGCGCGTCCAGGCGCAATACATGGAGCCGCGCGGCTCCCTCGGCGTCTATGACGCAGCCGAGGATCGCTACACCCTGTACGCCGATGTCAACTACCCGCACCGGGTGCGCAATATGCTCGCCAACATGGTCTTCCGCGTGCCGGAGAGCCAGGTTCGGGTGATCGTGCGTGATGTTGGCGGCGGCTTTGGCGCCAAAGGATGGCAGTATGTCGACCACCGGCTCGTGCTGTGGGCGGCAAAAAAGCTGGGGCGCCCGGTCAAGTGGCGGTGCGAGCGCTCCGAAACCCTGCTTGCCGACGAGCACGGCCGCGACAATGTCGGCACGATCGAGCTGGCGTTTGACGCGGCCGGCAAGATCCTCGGGCTGCGCCTCCACATGCTGGCCAATATCGGCGCCTATGTCGGCTCCGACCGGCAATGGCTGACCCCGTTCGGCCAGATTGGCACGGTTGTCGGCGTCTACGACATCCCCGCTGCTTACGTGCGGATCGACGCGGTGTTATCGAACACCAGCCCGACAGCACCCTATCGCGGCGCCGGCCGGCCCGAGGCGACCTATCTGATCGAGCGGGCGATCGACGCCGCCGCGAGCGAGCTCGGCATCGACCGGATTGAATTGCGTAGGCGAAACATCATCAAGCCGGAGGCGCTGCCGTTCAAATCGCCGCTCGGGCCGGTTTACGATTGCGGCGCCTTTGAACAAAACATGGATATGGCGCTGGCCGCCGCCGACTGGGCCGGGTTTCCGGCCCGACGCGAGACAGCAAAGGCGCGTGGCAAATTGCGCGGCATCGGGCTCGCCAACCCGATCGAGCAGGCGGCCGGGCCGGTGCCTGAATATGCCGAGATCCGCTTTCAGCCGAGTGGCAGCGCATTGTTGCTGATGGGGACCAAAACCCACGGTCAGGGACACGAAACCGCGTTCAAGCAGATCCTGCACGAGAAGCTCGCGATCGATCCCAACGAGGTTGTGTTCATTGACGGCGATACCGACCGCGTCGCGTTTGGCATGGGATCGAACGGGTCGCGTTCGATGGTCGCCGGCGGCGGCGCGTTGACATTGGCGGCCGACAAGGTCATCGACAAAGGCCGGAGGCTCGCGGCGCATCTGATGGAAACCGCCGTCGCCGATGTCGAATTCGCCGGCGGCAAGTTTGTTGTGGCCGGCACCGACCGTGCCGTGGCGCTCAAGGAGGTGGCGCGCGCCTCGTTCCAGCCGGCGCGGCTGCCGCCAGGGATGGAGCCGGGACTGATCGAGCACGCGACCTACGCGCCCGAACGGGCGACCTATCCCAATGGCTGCCATATCTGCGAGGTCGAAATCGATCCGGAAACTGGGGAGATCCAACTCGTCAATTATGCCGTCGTCGACGATGTCGGCACGGTCATCAACCCGCTGACCTTGCATGGACAGATCCATGGCGGGGTGGCGCAGGGCATCGGGCAGATCCTGATGGAGCAGGTTGCCTATGAGGCCGCTTCCTGCCAGCTGCTGACCGCAAGCTTTATGGACTATGCGATGCCGCGCGCCGACACGATGTGCGGCATTGCCATCAAGAGCAACCCGGTGCCAACCAAGGCCAATCCGCTCGGCGCCAAGGGTGCGGGCGAGGCGGGAACCGTGGGAGCCCTGCCCGCGGTGATGCTTGCGATCATCGACGCGATTGCGCCAATCGGCGTCACCGATCTCGACATGCCGGCGACAAGCGCGCGCATCTGGCAGGCGATCCGCGGGGCAGGTAGAGCCGCGTAAGCGAGGCCATGCACAGCGTCACCCCGAGAGCCGGGTCGTGCTGGCAGCGGCGCGCTCTGGGCTGATATACGCCAGCCGGATATCGCCGGTGATCCGCCTTGCTAGGCGGGGCGACGCGCGGTCACGAGCAACACCGTGGAAGGCAGCGTCGTTTCGCCGCGCTGCGCCAATGCAGCAAAAGCTTCCTCGATCTCGCGCTGGATCGTTTGCCGGGTCGCGTCGTCCGGCCGTTTTTCGTCGATGAGCCGGCCCGACGGACCCATGATGCAGGCATGCTCGGCCTCTTCCCGCGGGTTTGAGGCAATGATGCCTGGGTGCTCGCGATTGACCGCAACCGCGCTAAATCCGGCCTTGCCAAGGAATTCACGGACATAGTCGGGTTCGGCAAACGCCATTGGACCGGGGGCGCGCGGCGGCTTCGCCTCGGGCGGGCCGAGATGGCGTAGCGCGACGCGATAGGGAACGAGCCAATGCTCGTTTTCCTTGAGCGCACCCCAGCACGCAAAGCACAATCTGCCGCCGGGCCGAGCGGCGTGGAATAGGTTGGCAAACGCCGCCGTCGGGTCGGCGAAGAACATCACCCCAAAGCGCGAGGTAATCAGGTCGAAATGGCTGGGCTCGAATTTATGGGTCTGGGCATCAGCCTCAATCAGCGAGACATTGCTTAATCCGATCTCCGCGAGGCGTTTGTGCGCGCCGGCTAGCATAGCCGTCGAAATGTCGGCACCAACCACCGCACCGCGATCGCCCACCGCCTGCGCCAAAGGCACGGTAAAGGCGCCGGTGCCGCAGCCGATCTCGAGCACCCGTTCGCCGGGTTTTACGCCCGAGTGCTGCAACAGGAGATCGTTGACCGCCGCGACCCGGCGCTCGACAAATCCTTCGAGACCGACCCAGCGCGGGCCTGCCACCGTGTTCCAATAGTCGCGCTGTGCGGTGTTCGCGATCATTTCCTCGGGCATTGTATCTCCTTTGGGCCAACGGGCAGGGGTGGCTTTGCCAACAATGTCCATGGCTCGATCCTTTGGGCGTTGGCGCTCCGGCCTCGGCACCCGCCACAGTTGTGATGATCGCGGGATGCCGATCTCTCTTTGGCAGCGTTACCCCCCACGGTACCGGCTGCTGTCGGCGCCAAGTCTCCCACCGGGACGCAGCCGGCGCAATTCGGATTTGCCCGAGATTCGCACTGTCTGGCTCGCCCGGTGGCGACGCTTTTGGACAACCAGAGGTATTGATCCAGATGTCGAGCGAAAACCTTCACATACCGCGCGAAAATCTGTCGCCGCAGGCGCGGCTGCTGCATTACGCGATTGTTTCTTTGCAGGAAGAATTGGACGCCGTCGATTGGTACCGCCAGCGCGCCGACGACACCGAGGACGAGGCTCTAAGAGAGGTGCTGCTGCACAACATGCGCGAGGAGATCGAGCATGCAGCGATGCTGATGGAGTGGTTGCGCCGCAATAATGCCGATTTCGCCCGGACTTTTGAAACCTACCTGTTCACCTCGGCGCCATTGACGCAAGTCGAAACAGCTGCAGAGCACGGCGGCGCGTCGCAAGCAGCGCCACGACGCGACGATCTCGGCTTCACGATCGGCCCGCTGCGGAGAAAATAGTGATGGATTATTTCAACCGAGAACAAGCGCGCTTTCCCGACCAACTATGGACCGCGATCGACGAAACCGCCGCCAATGCAGCGCGCGATCTGTTGACGGCGCGCCGGTTTCTCGATGTCGAGGGGCCGTTTGGTGTCGGCTTAACGGCGATCGAAGCGGGGGATGATGATTACCGGCAAGCGGATTCCGAGCACGCCGCCATCGTGATCAGCCGGACCGTGCCGGTCCCGATGCTGCGGCAGGCTTTCCAACTCAGCATCAGGCGGGTTGCCGCGCATGTCGAACACGGGCAGGCGATCAATCTGAGTCCGGCTCAGGACGCTGCCGAGGCCGTCGCCAATGCCGAAGAACGCATGATCTATTTCGGCCAGCCCGATTTCGGCCTGCCCGGGCTGTTGACGGCCGAAGGCCGGCAGCAGGTCGAGGGTGGCGATTGGTCAGCCCTTGACCGCGCGCTGCAGGACGCGGTCGCCGCGGCGACCAGACTGGATGAGCGCGGCTTTCGCGGACCCTACAGTCTGGTGCTCGCACCGGCGCTCTATAATACCCTGTTCCGGCTCTATCCCGGCACCGACGTGCTGCAGCTCGAGCATTTGCGCCGGCTTTGTACCGGGGGGATCTATAAGGCGAGTATCGAAGGCGGGGTGCTCGTCGATCCGCGCGCCGGTGTCTTGCTGGTTGGTCAGGACCTACGCGCCGGCTATGTTTGTCAAGACGGCATGCACTACCAGCTCTATGTCAGCGAAAGCATTGTGCTGCGCATCGACGAGCCAAAGGCGATCTGCACTCTCTCGGTCAGGATGTGACCGGCGCGGCCGATTCGGCCCGGTTTACGGTCGATACGGTGCTCAACTCCCCGCGAGATAAAGGGCAATATTGGCGCGCGTCCGGATGGGCTAGTATGCATTCGGTCCGCGATCACGGAGCCTCGAGGCGGAGCGGGGATGCGGAGCACAATTACGGAAGTGGAGGACGGTGAGCCGCTGGGTGCGGTCTACCTGAAACGTGCACGCGAGCTTGGTCCCGAGCTTGCGGTCGCGGCTGCTGATATCGAGCGCCGTCGCGAATTACCGGAACCAATCATCGAATCCTTGGTCGAGCACGGGTTCTTTCGCCTGTTGCTGCCGCGCTCATTGGGCGGCGCCGAGTTGCCGCCCGCCGCCTATGTTCCGGTTATCGAGGAAATTGCCAGACACGACGCCAGCACTGCTTGGTGCCTGGGCCAAGCCTGCGGCTGCTCAATGACCGCCGCCTATCTTAGCCCCCAGGCAGCGCACGAAATCTTTGGCGGGCCGCGCGGCATCGTCGCCTGGGGGCCGCCGGGTCCGGCGGAAGCGCGCATCGCTCCGGGCGGCTATCAGCTCAGCGGGACGTGGAGTTTCGCCAGCGGCAGTCATCATGCAAACTGGCTTGGCGCTCATGTCGCGATATTGGGCGAGGATGGCTCGCCGCGGCTGCGGCCCGATGGCAGCCCGATGTTTCGCACCTTGCTGTTCCCAAAAATGAGCGTGGTGATGACCGACACTTGGCATGTCATCGGCCTGCGGGGCACCGGGAGCGATACCTATCAGGCCGATCATCTGTTCGTCCCCGAAGATCATTCCGTGGAGCGCGGCGCCGACGCCAAGCCGCGCGAACCTGGGCTGCTCTATGCCTTCGGCAGCAGCAATATCTATTCAGCCGGCTTCGCGGGTGTGGCGCTCGGCATCGCGCGCGGCGTGGCCGAGGCCTTTATCGATCTGGCGCGCGACAAGATCCCGCGCGGCGCCAGGCGGACATTGCGCGACAACAACGTAATCCAAGCGCAAGTGGCGCAGTCCGTAGCGTGCATCGACGCGGCACGCGCGTTTTTATTACGTTCGCTGAACGAGATCTGGTCCGAGGCTGAGCGAACCGACCGGCTCAGCCTCAATCACCACACGACGATCCGGCTCGCTTCGACCTGGGCCATCCACCAGGCGCGAGAGGCTGTCGACACACTCTACCATGCTGCCGGAGCCACCGCGATTTTCGAAGAGAACCCGTTCGAGCGGCGGTTCCGCGACATCCACGCTGTCGTTCAACAATATCAGGGGCGCCAAGCGCATTTTGAGGCCGTTGGGCAGGCCTTGCTGGGGCTCGAGCCCAAAAGCACCATGTTCACGTTCTAAACCCGGATCGGCGCCGATATGGAGCCAGTCACTTTAGCCCCAACCGCCGCCGGTGCGGCGCGCGCGCGGCGCGCCAACCGGCGTCACTGGTCACTCGACGATATTCCATGGCATGCAGTTCAGCGCGATCAGGTCGATCGCCACGAGGCGCTATTCTATATGATCGCGGCGGCGTCGCTGATGGAAAGCGCAACCGATCTCTATACCGCCAACCTGATCGAATACTTTTCCGGCGATGATGAAATCACCTCATGGTTAAAGAATTATTGGCTGCCAGAAGAACTACAGCATGGCCGTGCGCTGCGCCACTATGTCGAGACCACATGGCCTGATTTCCCTTGGCACAAGGTCCGCGACGGTTTCGTCGAAGAGTTCCGCCCATTCTGCGATGAGGCGCTGGAACGGGCTCGCGGGCTCGAAATGGCGTCGCGCTGCGTCGTCGAAACCGGTACGGCCAGCTTTTATACTTGCCTGTCGCGCGCCAGCCCCGATCCGGTACTGGCCTTATTGACCCGACGGATCGCCGAAGACGAGGTCCGCCACTACAAGCACTTCTATCGGTTCTACCGCAAATACCGTGAGATCGAGCAGCCCAGGCGCAGTGCCGTGGCCCCGGCTCTGTGGCGTCGCCTGCGGATGACGGGCGGCGAAGACCGGCTCATCGTTCTAAAGCATGTCCATGCCGCGCGTCGGCCAGGCATGCCGCTGGACCGGCGCACCTATCGACGAATGCATCGCCAATGTCGCGCGCTGATGCGTCCGCATTTTCCCATTGAAATGACTGTACGCATGCTGCTGAAGCCGCTTGCGCTGGGCCCACGGACCCAGCGGATGACGGTTCCAATACTTGCAACCTTGACCCGCCGTATCGTGCCCTAGTCGGAGCCACAACGGAGTGCTGCCCCGGCTCGGCGCAGCCGAGGCCGAAATGCACATACTTACGCGGTTGTTTTCGGTCGCAAGAAGGTCGGTTGACCGGTCCGACCAGCTCCATTTATGGTGAACGCCAGATCCGCGGCACAGCAATCCCGAGTTTGGTGCGCGAAGCTTGCGGAGTCGTTGTCGCGCCAACAGACCTAGAGGCCAGAATGCGTTTCAGCCTTTGCGGCGCCACGGCTGCCCTGTTTGCGCTTGGGGGGTTTCTGTTATCGGGCGGCTCGGTCAAGGCGGGTTTGATCACGACCCCTCCGAATACGATAAATGCGCTGTTCTTTCTCGGCGCCCACGCAGGAACTCCGGAAACAGAGGACTTCGGCAGCCCACCCGTCGCCGGTCCCGCGCCGATCGGCCCCGGGGGCGTCGATTTCGTCGAGGGCGCCATCGATGGTTCGACAATTCATGTCGGAGACACCCAGATTGTCATCACCAATCAGCTCGCTGCGCCTTTCTGCTCGGTAACAGCGACGCCGTGTCCCGACAGCTTTACCGGGTTCGAATTTCAGTTTTCCTCCGGGGTCGACATCACCGGCGTCAGCGTAGACCCAGCCAGTGCCGCGGATTTTCTGCCGAACACGACAGCGCCTCATGCCGGGCTGCAGTTGCTGTCGCCGACCGACATGCTGGTGGACATGACCGGGGATGCCCCGAAGATAAGCGACGATCTTATTATCGACGTAACCACTGCTGGAACTACCCCGATCTCCGCCATCTCGGAGCCCTCGAGCATGTGGCTGTTGCTAGTGGGTGTTGTCGGACTTTTATGGCTTCGGCGGCGCTTCGGACACGGTCTCGGCGGCCGCGCAAGCTGCTGACAATCGGGGAAGCGTAATCATGAGCAATCACTTTATTGGGACCATCCGGCTTGTCGGCTTTAATTTCGCGCCGGTCGGATGGGCGCTTTGCCAGGGTCAATCCCTGCCAATTTCGGAAAATGAGACGCTATTTGCGCTACTTGGAACCTATTTCGGCGGAGACGGGCAGCAGACGTTTAATCTCCCCGATTTGCGCGGCCGAGTGGCGATCGGTCAGGGTCAAGGGCCGGGTTTGTCATCTTATGTTCAGAGCCAGACCGGCGGCCAGGAGAGTATTGCGCTGAATACCCAGCAGACGCCCGCGCACACCCACACCATACTGGCCTCCGCCAATGTGACTGCGCCCAATCCCGGACCCGGTCTCGCTTTGGGAACACCGGTATCGGCGGTCAAGATGTACGGCACAAACACGCCGACCGCATTGGCATCGGCATCGATCGGCCCTTTCGGGTCGAGCGCCGCTCATGAAAACCGGCAGCCTTTTTTAGCTCTCAATTATATCATTGCTCTGACCGGTATTTTCCCGTCGCAAAATTAGCTGCTGCGCGGTGCGGAGATCGATAAATGGAACAATTTATCGGCCAAATCAGCCTATTCGGCTGTAATTTTGCTCCCCAAGGCTGGGCCCTGTGTCAGGGCCAGATACTGCCGATCGCGCAGAACACAGCGCTCTTCTCGCTGCTCGGCACCAATTTCGGCGGCACCGGCACCAGTAACTTTGTACTGCCGGATCTGCGCGGTCGCGCGCCGGTCGGGTTTGGCCAGGGCCCGGAAGGTTCGAGTTATACAATTGGCCAGACCGGCGGCGCCGAAACTGCAGCGATTGACCCATCGAATTATCCGACACACTCGCACCCACTGTTCGCCGCCGCAAGTGCAGCAGCCGAAAACACACCATCCGGGTTGATCGAGGCCGAAGGGCAAACCGTCGGCAGGGGCGGCTCCGTCACACTGGCGCTCTATAGCGGATCAGGAACCACAACAGCGTTGACGCCGGCGTCGTTGACCACGGCGGCCGGTGGCAGTCAGCCGCACAACAACCTGCAGCCCTATCTCACCCTGAATTTTTGCATTGCCTTGCAGGGCATTTTCCCGTCGAGAAACTGAGCGCAGCTGACGATCTCGAGGAGTATTCCGCGATATGTCGGAACCTTATCTATCGATGATAGAGGCATTTGGTTTCGGGTTCGCGCCGAAGGGTTGGGCGATCTGCGCCGGTCAAGCGTTGGGCATCAATCAGAATCAAGCGCTCTTCGCCTTGCTCGGAACGACTTATGGCGGCGATGGGCGGATCACTTTTAACCTGCCAGATCTGCGGGGCCGCTTGGCTCTGGGCTTCGGACAGGGTACGGGTTTGTCTCCGTACAGCCTCGGCGCCCTCGGCGGAGAAGAAACCCATCAGTTGCTGACGAGCGAAGTGCCGCCCCATTCCCACAACCTGAACGGCACCAACAACGGACAATCGAACGGCACCAACATCCCGAGTGGCACGGTCTTGATGGGAAGCGGTTATGCAATGGAAACGAATAACCCTGTGGAAAACATCTATGGTAGCGCCGCGCCCACGATAGCGATGGCAGCGGGCGCGGTCGGGCCGGTGGGCGGTGGTCTGCCGCACGAGAACCGAATGCCGTTTTTAACAATCAATTACTGCATCGCATTGCAAGGGATTTTCCCATCATCCAGCTGACGCCAAATTAGCCCATCAATTGAAGACGATCTGATAATTCTGATGATCACGCGCTGCTGTGAAGATCGGAATGGTGTAGAGCGTCATAACCGGCCCGTTCTCTATAGCGATGCGGTAAGAGCCTTCGAGCAATATCGGACGCGGCGGACCGCGCAAGATCAGTGAGAACGGCTTGCGTGGTGCCTCATTCCAACCGGTGAATTCGTGCCGATCAATTTGCACGAGAACCAGACCGAGATTGCTTGTGGCAGGACGAAATACCCTTCCCAGGTAGGCATTGAAATCATCGCCGGTCAGATGATCGATCGAGTTCATCGGCTCCTATTTCATCCCCGCCCATGTCTGATCGCACAGGCTGATGCACGCTCAATTTGGCCTAGGCCTCAGATACAGCAAACCATAACACATCTTGGGATCATCCGAGGATGGCGCGATTAGAGCTCAAGATCCACACAACGTATGGCGTGATAGGAATACGGTCAGCTGCCGGGGGTCCTTCCGAAGAGGCGTTTTTGTATTTGTTGTTCGCAAGCAACCGTGCGCCTGAGATGGTGCTGATGCCGATTTCGGCGCGCGATAAAGAATTCCTGCTACAGGTTCAGTTCCGCTCGATGAACGAGACTTATCGCCAGAGCTTTCCTTCGGCGCGATACGACATCATTGAACTCGACCGATGGCCGATCGGACGCATCGTCAGTGAGGTCCGGACCGATTGTGTCTATTATATCGATTTCGCCTTACTGCCGCAGGTGCAAGGACTTGGCATCGGTTCCATCGTGTTGGAGGCTGCTTTGGATGAGCCGCGGCAGCTCGGCCTTCCGGCGCGCTTGCGGATGTTCATGCACAATTTCGCGGCACAACGACTCTACAATACCCTTGATTTTACCGCGGTCGCTGAAGATCCGCCACAAATTGTTCTCGAGTGGCGAGCGCGGCCTTAGCTTTGGCGGCGTCGTTCGGCTTGACCTCGGCCGCTCCCATCGGGAGGATGTCGATAAGCAACACGAGAGAAGCAGGTCGACCGTGTCATCCTTGGGCGGGCAATACAACGCCCCGCATCTCGGGCGCAACGCCGCCAACTTCGCGCCGTTGACGCCGCTTTCTTTCCTGGCGCGCGCGGCCGCGGTGTATCCGGACAAGCTCGCGGTTGTGTATGGCGATGTGCGTTTCACTTACCGACAATTCTACGATCGCTGCCGCCGGCTTGCCGGTGCGTTGCGCCTTCGCGGCATCGGACCCGGGGATACGGTCGCGGTGCTGGCGCCGAATGTGCCGGCATTGCTCGAAGCACATTACGGCATACCGATGGCGGGAGCCGTGTTGAATGCGTTGAATACCCGGCTCGATGCCCGCTCGATCGCTTTTATCCTCGGCCATGGCGAGGCCAAATTGATGATCGCCGATCGTGAATTCGCGCCGCTGGTCAAACCGGCGCTTCAAGAACTCGGCCGCGCCTTGCCATTTGTCGAAATCAACGACGGCCACGGTCCCCAATCGCTTGGCGGCACAGACTACGAGGCGTTCCTCGCAGAGGGCGATCCGGCCTCGGATTGGCAAGTCCCCGCCGATGAGTGGGCGCCGATCACGCTCAATTACACATCCGGCACCACCGGCAATCCGAAGGGTGTCGTCTACCATCATCGCGGCGCCTTTCTAAACGCGCTCGGCAATGCGATCACCTTCGGGCTGGATCGCAATTCGGTCTATTTGTGGACCTTGCCGATGTTCCACTGCAATGGCTGGACCTATCCCTGGGCGGTGACGGCGGTAGCGGGAACACATATCTGTCTGCGCCGGGTCGAGCCGGCCGCCATCTTTGCGGCGATCGTCGAGCATCGCGTCACCCATCTGTGCGGCGCTCCGATTGTGCTGAATCTGCTGGTGCACGCGCCGGACGAGGCCAAGTGTCGCTTCGATCATGTGGTCGAGGCGGCGACCGGCGGTGCGGTACCACCCTCGACGGTCATCGAAGCCATGGAGCGGATGGGGTTTCGGGTGACCCATCTTTACGGGCTGACCGAGAGTTATGGCCCATCGACCGTCTGCGCTTGGCAGGAGGCATGGGATGGTTTGCCGCTCGACGAGCGCGCCGGCCGCATGGCCCGGCAAGGGGTGGCCAGTCTGACCCTCGCGGGGCAGCGCGTCGTCGATCCGACGATGGCCGATGTGCCCGCCGATGGTGCGACGATCGGCGAATTGGTGTTGCGCAGCAACACCTTGATGAAGGGGTATCTAAAGAATCCAGCAGCGACAGCGGAAGTCTTTGCGAAAGACTGGTTCCATACCGGTGATCTCGCGGTCATGCATCCCGATGGCTATGTCGAAATCAAAGACCGGGCGAAGGACATCATCATCTCGGGCGGCGAAAACATCTCTTCACTCGAAGTCGAAGAGGCGCTCTACCGCCATCCGCACATCATGGAAGCCGCGGTCGTCGCACGCCCCGATGCGAAATGGGGCGAAAGCCCGTGCGCATTCGTGACCCTGACGCCCCAGGCACCGCCGCTCACGGCCAACGATATTATCACCTGGTGCCGTGCCAGCCTCGCCCATTACAAGGTGCCGCGGACCGTCGTGTTCGGGGCGTTGCCGAAGACCTCGACCGGTAAGGTCCAAAAATATGAATTGCGCGAACGTGCTAGGGAATTGCCACAGTGACGGCGCTGCCCAACTTTGACCTGTCCGACCAAGTTGCGCTCGTTACCGGCGCGTCGAGCGGGATCGGGCGGCATCTCGCCTTGTTGCTCGCCGCCGCCGGCGCAAAAGTCGCTTTGGCGGCGCGCCGGAGCGATCTTCTCACCGAGGCGACGCTCGAGATCGAAGCCGAGGGCGGCATCGCAGTTCCGATCGTGCTCGACGTGACCAACTCCGACAGCATCGCCGCTGCTGTTGCCGAGACCGAACGTGCGCTGGGGCCCTTGAGCCTGCTTGTCAACAATGCCGGGGTCACGATCGCCAAGCCGGTGCTCGAACATACCGAAGCCGATTGGGATCAGGTGCTCGACACAAATCTCAAAGGGGCCTGGCTGATTACACGCGAATTCGCCGCGCACCTTGTCGCGCGCGGGCGGCCGGGGCGGGTCGTCAATATCGCTTCGATTCTGGCGGAGCGGGCGATCCCGCAAGGACCAAGCTATTGTGCCGCCAAGGCCGGGCTCGTCCACCTGACCCACGTGCTGGCGATGGAGCTGGCGCGCTACGGGATATTGGTCAATGCGCTGGCGCCCGGATTTATCGAAACCGATCTCACCCGTGCTTTCCTGCTCAGCGAAGCCGGCAAACGGCTTCAGGCCCGCATCCCATTGCGCCGGCTCGGTCGGCCGGACGACCTCGATGGCGCGATGCTGTTGCTGGCCTCGCCGGCCGGCGCCTATCTCACCGGCGCGGTTATCACGGTCGATGGCGGACACAGCGTCGCCGCGATCTGAGCCTCCCGTAGGCGGCGCGCGGGATGCGGCGCTGGCGCGGTTTTTGACCGCGGCGAGCGGCGCGCAGGCGTGCGAGATCACCGGATTAGCGCCGCTCGCAGGTGGCGCCATCCAGGAGAATTGGGGGCTCGACGCACGGTTTATGGGCGGCACACTGGACGGAGCGCAGCACCTGGTGCTGCGCGCGGCCGGCGAAACCGGCGTGCCGTCGAGCCTCAATCGGCTGCAGGAATATACCGTTCTGAGGGCGGCTTTCGATGCCGGAGTGACGGTGCCGGAGCCGCTCATTGCCTGCGCCGATCCGTCGGTCTTTGGCAAGCCGTTCTTTGTGATGCGTCGGGCGGCCGGCACCGCGGCGGCGCACCGCATCACCCGCGACCCATCGCTCGAGTCGGTATTATCCGACATCGCCGAGCGGCTTGGCCGCGAACTCGCCCGCATCCACACGATCCGGCCGCCGCGGCCCGATCTCGCTTTTCTGCCGCCCTACGCAGAATCCGGGCCCAGTCGGCAGATCGCGGGCTTCCGCGCTTATCTCGACGCGCATCCAAACCCGCGACCGGTGCTCGAATGGGGCATTCGCTGGCTCGAAACCCATTGCCCGCCGCCGGTCGAACCGGTGTTGTGCCATCACGATTTCCGCACCGGCAATTACCTGCTCGACGGGGCGAGACTGACCGGCATTCTCGATTGGGAATTTGCCGGCTGGGGCGATCCGCACGAGGATATCGGCTGGTTTTGCAGCAAAGGATGGCGGTTCGCACGACTCGATCGCGAAGCCGGCGGCATCGCCGACCGCGCCCCGTTTTATCGCGGTTACGAGAGCGCGAGCGGGCGCTTGATCGATCCTGTCCGCGTATTTTTCTGGGAGGTATTGGCGAGTGTGCGATGGGCGGTCATCGCATTGCAGCAGAGCGATCGCCACATCCTGGCCGGCGAGCGCAGCCTCGATCTCGCACTGACCGGACGACGCGCCACCGAATGCGAACTTGCAATCCTGATACTGCTCGACCCTGGAGGCGAGCCGAAGGTGCATTTGGCGGAGGCGCGGAGCACCAGCTTGGCAAAGGCCTCAGCTGAGGCGACGCGTGATTTGCCGCCTGGGCCGGCGTTGCTTGCCCTCGCGCGGAATGTGCTGATCAATGATCTATTGCCGTTGTTGCCTGTGGAGCATCAGCTTGAGGCGCGCCTCATCGCCAATTGTATGGCGATCGCCGAGCGCGAGGCCCGGCAAGCAGCATTCGGGGCGGAGCAGATTGAGCGTGAACTCGGGTCATTCTATCCGTCTGTCTTGACGCGGCGTCCCCCGGCTCAGATCTCGCGAGCCGACGAGGCTGAGGTCGTGGATCAGTCATTGCTACGCCATTTCGCCCACGAATTGCGCATTGGCGGTTTCGAGAATTCGCCGGAGCGCGAGGCTGAAGTCCGCACTATTCTCTGGCATTGGACGATCGCTAAACTGCGTTTGTCTAATCCGCGGTTTCTTGCCGCCAACGGTTTGTCGTAGCCGCGCGGCGCGCTTGCGGGAGGATCAATTGCCGCAATCCCGTGTCCGCGAGGCAATCAATGCCTTTGCCGCCGGCGAAATCATCGTCGTAACCGACGACGATGATCGCGAAAATGAGGGCGATCTGATCGTTGCTGCCGTGCACGCGACGCCGGAGAAGCTGGCGTTCATCATCCGCCATACCTGCGGCATTGTGTGTGCGCCATTAACCGCTGAGATAGCCCAGCGGCTCCACTTGGCACCGATGGTCGCCGATAATGACGCGATCCATGGCACCGCTTTTACCGTGTCGGTCGACTACCGTCACGGCACCACGACCGGCATCTCTGCCGAGGACCGCACCGCGACGATCCGCAACCTCGCCAACAACAATGCCGGGCGCACCGATTTTGTCCGGCCGGGTCATATCTTTCCGCTGATCGCCAAGGAAGGCGGTGTCTTGATGCGGTCCGGCCACACCGAGGCGGCCGTCGATTTCTGCCGGCTCGCCGGTGTCGAGCCGGTCGCCGCGATCTGCGAATTGGTCAATGATGATGGCACGGTGATGCGCGGTCCGCAGGTCGCGGCCTTTGCCAAAAAGCATGCATTACCCCGAATTTCGGTGGCTGACCTGATCGCGTATCGCCAAGCGCGTGAAAAGCTCGTGACCCGGGTCGCGGAATTCAGAGTGGCCAGCGAAATCGGCGAACTCGCCGGTTACGCCTTTGTGACGCCGTTCGACAAGGTGCATCACTACGCATTTGTCTATGGCGATATTGGCGACGGGACCAATGTGCCGACCCGGCTGCATCGCGCCAATGTGCTTGAAGATGTGTTTGGCGGCGCCAAACCGGTCCATGCCGCTCTCGACCGTTTCAAAGCGGCGGGACAGGGGGTGCTGGTATATCTGCGCGACGGCACCTCGGGGGTGCCCACCTCGACGGTTGGTGAGGAGGAGAGCCCCTCCCAACGCGAGCGCAACGTGCAATGGCGCGAGGTTGGGCTCGGCGCGCAGATCCTGCGCGATCTGCGGATCTCGTCGATCCAGTTGCTGGCAACCCGCTCGCGGACCTATGTCGGTCTTGCCGGCTTTGGCATCGAGATTGTCGAAACCGAGCCGCTCGACGGCGAATAGCTTGGCAGTAAACGAAGGAATAATCCGATGCGTGCCGTAGGGCGGTTGCACTATGCCTGGATCGTCGCTGCGGTCACCTTTATCGTTGGGTTGCTGACGGCGGGAGTGCGCGCCGCGCCGGGCGTGCTGATCGTTCCGCTCGAACAGGAATTCGACTGGTCGCGAGCCACGATTTCGTTCGCGATTGGCGTCAATCTGTTGCTTTACGGCCTGATCGGCCCATTCGCCGCGGCACTAATGGACCGATTTGGCGTGCGTCGCACGATAACATTGGCGCTGGCGCTGAGCGCCGGGGCGGTCGCGCTATCACCGGCGATGCGCCAGGCTTGGCAACTCGTGCTGCTGTGGGGGATCGTCGTTGGCGCCGGTACCGGCGTCATCGGCGCCTTTCTCTCGGCCTATATCGCGGCCCGCTGGTTCCGTCGCCGGCAAGGGCTGGTGGTCGGGGTATTGACCGCAGCCAATGCCGCAGGGCAGCTGATTTTTCTGCCAAACCTGGCCGAACTCGTCACCCATTTCGGGTGGCGCGTGATGTCGCTGGTCTTGGCTGGCACGCTGGTGATCTTTATCCCGCTCGTTGCTTTGTTGATGCGTAACCGGCCACGCGATCTGGGTCTCGCCCCCTATGGGGCCGAGGGGGCTCCGGAGCCCGAACCGCCGCCCGCGGGAAATCCGCTGGTGGTCGCTTTTGAGGCTCTGGGCAGCGGCGTGCGCAAACGGGATTTCTGGCTGATTGCGGGCGGCTATTTCGTCTGCGGGGCGACCACCAACGGGCTGATCGGCACACATCTGATCCCGGCCTGCGTCGATCATGGGCTGAGCGAAGTCGCCGGCGCCGGTTTGTTGGCGGCAGCAGGCGTCTTCAGCTTCTTGGGCGGAACCCTGTCGGGCTGGCTCAGCGACCGTTGGGATAACCGGGTGTTGCTGGCCTGGTATTATGGGTTGCGCGGGCTGGCACTAATGTATCTGCCGTTTGCCTTTGGGCTGTCGATCTACGGTCTCCCCTTGTTCGCCGTGTTTTATGGCCTCGATTGGATCGCCAGCGTGCCGCCAACGGTGCGGTTGTTCAATCACGCCGCGGGCACCGAGAAGACCGGGATCATGGTCGCTTGGATCACCGTGATCCATCAGATCGGCGGCGCTCTGGCGGCCTATCTGGCGGGCATAATGCGCGGGGTCTTTGGCACTTACCTCGAGGCGTTTATGTT
>JAFAOB010000230.1 GCA_019238055.1 Alphaproteobacteria bacterium | reverse complement strand
TGGCATCGACCCCAAGGCTTTCGCTGTGGTTGGGATGGCTGCGTTTTTCACTGGCGTTGTTCAGGCGCCGGTCACCGGGGTGATTCTCGTCACCGAAATGACCGCCGCGTTCACGGCCTTGCTGCCGATGGTCGGGGCGTGCTTCGCGGCGATGCTGGTGGTCCATCTGATGCGTGTGCCACCAATCTACGATTGGTTGCGCGAGCGTCTCGTCTCGAGCGGATCGACGACGCGATGATACCGGCAGGATGACCAGCGGGCTCGATTGCGCCGAATCAAACGGATGTGGCGACATCACGCCGTAATGGCGGTCGTTGTGCGAAGCGACTCCGGCAGGCGGCAGCATGCAGGTCTGTCCAAGATGAGGGTGAGCCGATTTGGTCGTGCCGGCACGGTTCGAAGCGCCTCGCCTGGGAACCTGCTGCCGCCTGCAGCCTTAAGAATAAAGAATGAACAAGCGGCAGACGACAGAGCTGGCCTCGATCCTTATTAACCAACACGGCCGTTGGGCGCTCGCCATGGCGAGGCAGCGGCGCGCGCAACACGCGCGCGAACCCGCCTCGGAAGCATTTCGCGTGTGGAATGCGATCACGATCGAGACCGCCCGGTTGTTGCGTGCACAGGCCCGTCGCCTGCGTGCCGTATGATTGTTCTCAGCGATCGACCCAGGCGATGCGCAGCACATTGGTGGCGCCCGGCGTCCCGAACGGAACACCCGCCGTCACGACAATGCGCTGGCCGGGCTCGGCGATCGCCTCACGGTGCGCGATTCGTGCGGCTTTTTGCACCATATCGGTGAAGTTTTTGACGTCGCTCGTGTGCACGCAATGCGCTCCCCATAAAATCGCGAGGCGGCGGGCGGTGCCGAGGTGCGAGGTCAACACCAACAAGGGCGCTTCGGGGCGCTCTCGTGCGGCGCGCAGAGCCGTTGCCCCCGAGGTCGTATAGGAGACGATCGCCGCCGCACCGATCGTCGCGGCGACCTGTGCGGCGGCGGCGCTGATCGCATCGGGTGCGGTGTGTTCGAGTTCGACCCGGGTGCCTTCGAGCATCGTGCGGTAGAGCGGATCGCCCTGCACCCGGCAAGCGATGCGGTCCATTATCGCCGCTGCCTCGACCGGGTACCGGCCAGCCGCGGTTTCTGCCGACAGCATGACAGCATCGGCGCCGTCATACACCGCGGTCGCGACATCCGAAGCCTCGGCGCGGGTTGGTGTCGGCGCGTTGATCATCGATTCGAGCATCTGTGTCGCGACAACGACCGGCTTGCCGGCCAACCGGCAGGCATGCACGACCTGTTTCTGCACGCACGGCACATCCTCGGGCGGCATTTCGACCCCGAGATCACCGCGTGCAACCATGATTGCATCCGACAGCTCGATGATCTCCGCAACGCGTTGGATGGCCGACGGCTTTTCCAGCTTGACCATGATACCGGCGCGGCCGGCCACGAGCTTGCGCCCTTCAGCGACGTCGTCGGGCCGCTGGACAAAGGAGAGCGCGATCCAATCCGCGCCATGATCGAGCGCAAAGGCGAGATCGGCATGGTCTTTTGCCGTAATCGCCGAGACCGGGAGGACAGCGTTGGGCACATTAACGCCCTTGCGGTCGGACAGTGTCCCGCCGACCCGACACATGGTTTCCGCGTATTCGGCGCCGCATCTCTCAGCCTGAAGCCGCACCTTGCCGTCATCGAGCAAGAGCTCTGTCCCCGGCTGCAGCGCTTCAAAGATCTCCGGGTGCGGCAACGGCGCCCGGCTTTGATCGCCTGGCCGGCGATCGAGATCGAGACGGAAATGCGCTCCTGCCGCGAGTTGGATTGGGCCCTCGGCAAAGGTGCCGAGGCGCAGCTTTGGCCCCTGCAAATCGGCGAGGATGCCGATTGGGCGACCGGTATCCTTCTCGGCCTGTCGGATCGCCTGAAACCGAGCATCGTGATCGGCGTGGGTGCCATGGCTGAAATTAAGCCGGAACACGTCGACGCCGGCGTCGAACAAGGCACGGATCTGCGCTTTGGTCGAGCTCGCCGGCCCGAGGGTCGCGACAATCTTCGCGCTGCGTTGGCGCCGCATATCAGCTCCTAGCCGGACACCGAATCAGCCGCCAACCAGAATCGCCCGGAAATCATTGACATTGGTCAAGGTCGGACCGGTCATGACGAGATCGTCGAGCGCCGCAAAAAATCCGTGGCCGTCATTGTTGGCAAGCGAGGCTTTTGCCGAGATGCCGTGCGCGGCCGCTCGCGCAATGCTGTCAGGGTACATGATCGCGCCGGCATTGTCCTCGGTTCCGTCGATGCCGTCGGTGTCGCAGGCTAGGGCTGAGATCCCGGCAGCGCCATCGAGAGCCACAGCCAGGGCCAGCAGAAACTCGACATTGCGGCCGCCGCGGCCCCCGCCGCGGACCGTCACCGTAGTCTCGCCGCCGGACAACAGCACTGCCGGGGGCCGGATCACTTCTCCGCCCACGCGGAACTCGCCCACGCGCAGCTGAAGCGCGATCGCAGCATGAACCTGCGCCACCTCACGAGCCTCGCCCTCGATCCGATCGCTGAGCACGATTGGCGTGACCTTTTGCCGCAATGCAATCGAAGCGGCCGCTTTGAGCGATGCTTGCGGCGAAGCGATCAGCTCGAATGAGGCATTTCGAAAGAGCGGGTCGCCGGGCTTTGGGGTTTCCTCGATGGCCGTGCGAAGGTGTCTGATGACGGCCTCCGGCTCGCCGATATGGTATTTCGCGAGCACTCCAAGAGCGTCCGCGTAGGTCGTTGGGTCGGGCACCGTCGGCCCGGAAGCGATAACCGCCGGATCGTCCCCCGGCACATCCGAAATTGCCAAAGTCATAACGCGGGCCGGTGCCGCGGCAGCCGCCAAACGGCCGCCTTTGATCGCCGAGAGGTGCTTGCGCACTGCATTGATCTCGCTGATTGTGGCACCCGAGCGCAGCAACGCCCGTGTCACTGCCTGCTTGTCCGCTAATGTCAACCCCGGCGCCGGCAGCGCCAACAGTGCCGAGCCGCCCCCCGACGCCAAAAAGACCAGCTGGTCGTCGCTGCCGAGGCCGTGTGCCAGATCGAGCATGCGGCGCGCCGCGCGCTCGCCTGCATCGTCAGGGACCGGATGACTCGCCTCGAGGATTTCGACGCGGTCGCCAGGGAGCGCGTGTCCGTAACGGGTCAACACGAGACCTTCGAGCGGCTCCGACCAGATCGCCTCAAAGGCGTGAGCCATCGCGGCAGCGGCTTTGCCTGCACCGGTCAGTAATGTGCGCCCGGGGACCGGCGCGGGAATATGGCCGATCATCGCCTGCCGCGGGTCTGCTGCCGCGAGCGCTGCGTCGAACAAGGCTCTCAACAATTCGCCCGACGGCGATTGATATCGCGTCGCCACGTCGCTCTTCCGTATTGCCACCTCGGGCATCATTTCATATCGAGCGCCGAAGAAACGCCAGCATTAGATCGTCATGGCGAGATGGTGCTGGCCGGCGATCCGCTCGAATGAGGCAGGTTTGGTGAGATTTTTCGGCCGCCAAGGCATTATCAGGGCGGCGACTTTGATCTTGTTGCTGGTCGCGACGCCGGCGAGCCGGGCTGATCCCCAGCCGCCGCCGCAAAGGACGCCATTCTCGGAGGTTTTCGCTCAGCTGGCGGCAAAGCTGGTCGGGGTCGTTGTCAATATTTCGACAACTCAAGCCGGCCCAGGGCCGGCGGGCAAAAGCACGGCCGATGCACACGCATCAGGTCCCAGCTCGCAGCTTAACGAGGTTTTTCGCGATTTCTTCAGCGATAGGGGTGTGCCTGGCGGGCAGGAGAGCTTGGCACCGCCGGCGGCATCGCTGGGATCGGGTTTCATTATCGATCCGTCCGGGTTGATCGTGACCAATAATCACGTGATCGCGAATGCCGTCCAGATCACGGTCACATTGTCCGACAACACGGCGTTGACGGCGCATGTCGTCGGGCGCGACCCGATCAGCGATCTCGCCTTGCTGAAGGTCGATGCAAAGACGCCGCTGCCGGCCGCGCAATGGGGTGATTCGACCCATGCTCGGGTTGGCGATTGGATACTCGCCATCGGCAACCCGTTCGGGCTCGGCGGCACTGTGACTTCCGGCATCATCTCCGCAACGGCACGCGACATCCATGCCGGACCCTATGACAATTTCCTGCAGACCGATGCCTCGATCAATCGCGGTAATTCGGGTGGGCCGATGTTCAATCTGAAGGGCGAGGTCATCGGCATCAATACCGCGATCTTCTCCCCTTCGGGGGGCTCGATCGGGATCGGTTTTGCGATCCCTTCGGCCGTGGCGCGCCCGATCATCGAGCAGCTAAAGGTGAGCGGCAAGGTCGAGCGCGGTTGGATCGGAGCACATATCCAGCCTGTAACCGACGATATCGCCCAGGCGATCGGACTCGACAAGAGCCGGGGCGCGATGATCGCGTCGATCGATCCGGCAAGCCCAGCCGCGGAAGCAAAATTGCAGCCCGGGGATGTGATCCTGACTTATGACGGCCAAGCGATCGACCGCAGCCGGGAGTTGCCGCAACTGGTCGCCGACACATTGCCCGACAAAATCGTCAAATTGTCGATCTGGCGAGACGGCAAGACCCAGAGCGTTGATCTGAAAGTCGCGCGACTCGATGCGGACCGTCCACCACCGCCGCCGCCCGAGCCCGAGAAGCCGAAACCGCCGCCAACCATTGATGCGCTCGGAATGAAGCTTGCACGTTTGACCGCCGATTCGCGCAAGCAGTTCTCGGTGTCCGACGCGGCAACAGGCGTGGTCGTCACCGAGGTCCCGGCAAATAGCACGGCAGCGACGCGGGGTCTGCGCCCCGGCGATCTTATCATAGCCATCGGATCGGCCGCGGTCACCACGCCCGAAGAGGTTCAGCAGAAGGCCCTTTTGGCAAAAAAGAGTGGGCGCAAGGATCTCCTCGTCCGGATCGAGCGCGACGGCATCACCCGCTTTGTGGCTCTGCCCACCGAAGTGGGCTCGTAAGCCTCAAATTATTCTGCCGCAGCCAAGGTCGGCGGCGAAACCGGTGTGCGCAAGCGATTGAGAAGACCGGCTTGTTTCGCCTTAATGCGCGACAGGTTCTGCTCTTTGATATGGCCGAAACCGCGGATTTCGAGCGGCAGTGATGCGAGTTCGACCGCCGCCGCGTGATTGGCGGGTGCCAGCCGGGTAACGATTTCGTCAATTACCGCTTCGTATTCGCCAATCAGCCGGCGCTCGGTGCGTCGTTCCTCGCTGCGGGCGAAGATGTCGAAACGGGTGCCGCGCAACCGGCGCAGCTTTGCCAAAATCCGGAAGACACCGAGCATCCAAGGCCCGAATTCGCGCTTCTTGAGATGCCCGGTTTGCGGGTCGCGCTCGCCGAGGATCGGCGGCGCCAAGTGAAAGCGCAGCTGATAGGAGCCGTCAAACTGATCGGCAACCCGCTTCAGGAAATCGCTCTCGGTATGCAACCGCGCGACTTCGTATTCGTCTTTGTAGGCCATCAATTTGAACAGGCTGCGAGCAACCGCTTCGGTCAGCTTGGTGCTGTCCGGCAGGCACCGCACCTCGGCTTCGCGCACCCGCCGCACCCTTGCCGCATAGCGGGCGGCATAGGCTTTGTCCTGGTAATCGGTCAGAAACGCGATCCGGCGATCGATGACCTGGTCGAGGGTTTCGGATAGACGATGGCTCGCCGGGATGGCGCTTTGCGGCGTGGCGTGGGCTTCGACCAATGCCGGGTCGATCGCAGCGCGCCGCCCCCAGCGAAAAGCGTTGCAATTAAAATCGACCGCAACGCTATTCAGTTCGATCGCACGCTCGATTGCCTCCGCCGACAACGGCACCAGCCCGCGCTGATAGGCGTAGCCGAGCATGAACAGGTTGGTGGCGATCGAATCTCCGAGCAGCCCGGTCGCCAGCCTGGTGGCATCGATGAATTGGGCGCCGCCCTGGCCGGCGGCCGTGGCGAT
>JAFAOB010000139.1 GCA_019238055.1 Alphaproteobacteria bacterium | reverse complement strand
GTTGCACCTCCCTTTTTGCGCATATTACAGGTGTGATGCTCTATCAATAGTCGCTGCGCCACATGCGTCTGTGCACGGCAAATTGGTCCTGAAATGCGTGTAAAAGTCTAACGATTATCAACTATTTGAGTAATTGCAACTGTAGTGCTAGGCGCGCCAGAACGGTTGCGCTTGGTTCAGCTGCCGAAGATGGCGGTGCAGTCTTTCTTCATGCGCAACAAGGGCGCGCTGGTGCCACGCGAGAAGCTGGGCGCCGGCGTCGGCAAGTGGTTCGCTATCGGCCGTGGAGCGGCCGAGTTCGATAACGAGGCCGTAGGCGACGCGCACGTCATTCGCGTAACCAAGCTCGTCTTGCACCCGCTTCAGCCGTTTGACAAATGGCCGCACCTCGCGCTCGTCATAGAGGCTCTCGAGCAGTTCGATCGAATAGCGCAGCTTTTTGGCGGCAATACGCAAGCGATGGCGATCGTGCGCTGAAAGCCGGCGGAAATGCCGGCTGCGCTTCCGCAGCTTTTTACGCCGGCGATCGAGCACCGCCGGCGCGACCTCGCCAATCGTGGCGGTCATTCCCTCGCCCGGTTCATTACTCTGTGCATACCTCCATCCGCGGCTTTCAAACCACCGCAACAGGCGCAACAGGCTTGCCGTGTGTTCGGGTGAACGGATTTGATCGGTGACGCGGCGGTGCGCCTCGGCACGCACGCGTTCCGTCGCAGCAGCCAATGCGTCCCAGCCGGGTTGGTCGGGTGCTTCCGCGCGCGCCGACGGCAACAGCTCGGTCGCGAATACATCGAGATTGCGCGCCGGGCCGAGTGCGTTAATCAGTCGTTTGACCTCGTCCGATGCCCAGCGGTGCTCTGCCTCGGGCATTAGATCTCGGACCGCCGACAATATCGAGCGCAGCCGGCGCATCGCGACGCGCATCTGGTGAATGCCTTCGATTTTGCCGGCGAGCGCCGCGGGCTCGCTGCGCAAAAGATGGGTCAGGCAAGCGCCACCGACACGCTGCAATGCCTCTTCGACCGTCATCTCCGGTGCCAGCACGATCGGCTCGGCCGAGACTGCCGCCGGGGCCTCACCATCCTTTTCGATCAATCGATAGCCGCGCTCGGCTTTGCTGCGCAGATCGATGCGCAATGGCGCCGCCTCAAGCAATTGAAGCGCAAGGTCGTAAACGCTCGCCCGATCGCCCTCCTTGAGCTCAAGCTCGATTTCGCTGATCGCTTCGCTGCGAGTCTTGTCGGCACTGCACAGCATGCCTTGGTCGATGGCCGCCTCGATACGCAACCCCGGTTTGGGCGCGATCTCGATCGCCGCACGATCGACCTCGCTGACAAACACCGGGCGGAGCTCGCCGGCGATCTCGGCGGGAATGCGCGAACCGCTTTCTGGCGCCCGTAGGTCCGGCCGGTTTTCGGCGACCCTATCCTCCCACTCGCCGCGCGCGAGCAGCGACGATTCTGCGGGGCCTTCGGTTTTGACGGTTTGCACGAAGCGCCCGTCCTGCTCACGCACTCTCAGCACAGCGCCGCTCTGCTGGAGCGCGCAATCCGGTGTGTCGAAATAGGTGGATACGAGTCGCTGGCCGATGACGGCGGACCCCGGGAACCGGGCCTCGAGGGCTCGGGTCACAGCCCCCAGATCGCCACGCTCGGCAGCAAGCTTCAGTTCGATTTCGAGCGAAATCGGAGCCTCCTTGATTGCTTTTTTCGGTTCAAAAACAGCGGTCCGGGTCGATGGCCACCAGAGCCAACAGTTGGAGATTTGGCTTAGCTGACAACTCTGCCTCAAAATCGCCCAACCGGCGGTCATCTGCTAAATCATGCGGCAACGGGATGGTTGGGATCAGGGCGAGATTTTGCGTTGGACGGCGCTAACCATTATTTCGGTCGTGACGATGCGCAGACAAGTGGAGGGCGGGCATGAGCGGCATGGTGCGCTGGCCGCGGGCGATGCGGATGTCGCCCAGCGGAGCAAAGAGTCGCGCTGCAGCCCTCTTTATCGTTCGCCCGGTCCCACATGCGTGGCTGATCGACGCGCCCGATTTTTGGCGGCTGTGGCTGGTCGGTCTCGTCGTCTTCGCGGTGCGCTGGCTCGAGATGCTGGCAGTTGCGGTATTTGCCTATCAGCACACCCGTTCGCCGTTCATTGTCGCAGCGCTGACCATGCTCAGGATGCTGCCGATGGCGCTATTCGGGGCCGTGATCGGCGCGCTTGCCGAGCGCGTTGAGCGGCGCACCGCGCTCCTTCTGGTGGTGCTGTCGATGGCGCTCACCTCGCTGACCTTGGCCATCCTGGCCTGGACCGGCACACTCGCGGTCTGGCATTTGGCGGTCGCCGCCTTTTGCAACGGCATCGGCTGGACCACCGACAACCCGGTGCGGCGTACAATGATCGGCGATTCGGTCGGAACCGAGCGCATGAGCAGCGCCATGTCGATCGATGTCGGTGCCAACAATGCGAGCCAGATCGTCGGGCCTACGATCGGCGGGATATTGTTGGCTTCGGTCGGCATTGGCGGCGTCTTTTGCGTCAGCGTCGCGTGCTACAGTCTTGCGCTCATTGCGGCGTGGCGGGTCGGCTATCGCAACCCGGCGGTATCCACAAGCGCCCAGAGCATCGTGGTACGGATGACGGAGGGTCTGGCGCTTGTCCGCCGCGACCCGCGCCTCGTCGCGACGCTCATCGTGACAATTATCTCCAATATATTCGCTTGGCCCGCGACCAGCATGATCCCGGTCATCGGTCACGACCGGCTCGGGCTCGGCGCTGTCGGCATTGGTGTGTTGTCCAGCATGACCGGGGTCGGCGCGTTCTGCGGCGCCGTCGCGATCGCATTCGCAGCGCGGCAGGCCCAGTTCTCGCGGATTTATCTCTCGGGCGTTTTTACTTACCTTCTGCTGGTGCCGGTTTTTGCACTGGCGCCCTATCCGTTGTTGTCGGGCACGGTGTTGCTGATGACCGGGATGGCGAATGCCTGCTTCAGCATCATGCAGGCAACGCTCGTCTATCTTGCGGCGCCCGCCGAGATGCGCAGCCGCGTCTATGGCGTCCTCTCGGTTTGCATCGGCGTCGGCATGATCGGCTTTATCCAGATCGGCCTCCTTGCCGGGCTGATCGGCGCTTCCTGGGCGGCGGCGGCAACCGGTGTCGCCGGCATATTGGCGATGCTGTTGACCCGGCGCTGGTGGCGTCCACTGGGCGCGGCTGGTTAAGGCGCCTTTAAGTTGCAACCAGAACGGGCGTGATCTTCGTCAAATCTTCGTCCAGATTGGTTATTGCGCGGGGCCGTCGCGAACGCTAGATTGTTTCCTCTTTGTTCTTCGAGAGAGCGCGATGGCATCGGCAAATCCGGAAAAGAGCAACGAGGCGCTTTACCCGGTGATTGCCGAGAGCACAACGTCCACCGAATTCAGCGGGGCCGTCCGCGCTCTCAACCAAATTCCGTCCGAAGACAGCACGACGATCCGGGCGCAGCTCCCGGTCCAAATCGAATGGCTCGACACCATCGAAGGGGCGTTGTGCGAGTTGCGCCGCCGCAACATCGCAGACCCGAACTTGGCCGCAGCCGCCACCATTGTTTCGCGGCTGCGGACCGTCATCAGCTCGCGTCAGGAGCACATCACCGCGGACAAGGCGTTGTGGCTCGGCCTGTTCCTATGCGTTTCAGAGCTTTTGAAACATTTCAGCTCGGCAATCGGCGACGATCTCGGTCACGCAACCGCGCACAAGATCATCGAAGTGTTGGCGAGCCTCTCGCAGTACCTAAAAGTCTAGTCAGCGACGGTATTGGCGACCGCCTTCACCCTTCCGCGGGCATGACTGACACGAGCCTCGTGCCGAGAAATTTTCCGTCGGCGTCGAAATCGAAGGCATACCGCACGCGGCCGATGATGGCGCAGGCGTGGCAGAGATCGCGTAATAAGTAGTCCACGATGATTTCGCGCCCGTTTTCCGACACTTTCGGCCCCGATCGCCCGCGGTCGCCCGGCCAGAACGTGACATTCGGATAATGGTGTCGAATTTCCGTATAGGCGGGCGACGAACGCATTTGCGCTAGCCCGACTTCGCCGATTGGCCGGTGGAAAAGCCGCTTTTGGGCGGATCAATCGTCAGTAACCGGCTGAATTTTAGAGCTCGCATTGGCGGGAAATCGCTGGAAACGGCTGTAGTGAAGACCTACCCCCTTCTCCGATCCAGATTTCTC
>JAFAOB010000341.1 GCA_019238055.1 Alphaproteobacteria bacterium | reverse complement strand
ACGTTGACGGGCGGGCACGCGTTTTGAGGCTACAAAGCTGCTCGCCCAATCAGATGAAATCAGCGGTCACCTACGCCAACAACCCAGACAGCACCGAGGCCGGCAAAGAACTGTGCGCCAAGCTGACGAGCGCCCTTCAAGGTTTGCGGCCCGATGCCCTGATCGTCTTCGCATCCCCGCGCTACGATCAGGAAGAATTGTTGCGCGCGTTGGATGCCGGATGCCGACCCGGTGCTCTCGTCGGAGCCTCTTCGGCCGGCGAATTCACCCACGATGTGCACGGTGACGGGATGGCCTGTGCGCTCGCTTTGCATGCGCCTGAGATGGTGTTTACCGCAGCCTTAGGCGAACGGCTGAGCCATGATCCAGCTGCCGCGGCGCGCCAGATCGCGTCCGGGTTTCACGCCGGGATTGAACCCAAATACATTTATCGATCGGCGCTGATCATGACCGATGCACTGGCCGGTCATGCCGACGAACTGGTCGATCAGCTGACTTTGGCCACATCAGGCCGGCACCAATTTTTTGGCGGCGCCGCCGGAGACGATGCCCAATTTCAGCGCACCGCCGTTTTTTATGGTACGCGGGCATTGACCGACAGCGCTGTGGCGCTCGAGATTCTGTCCGAGAAGCCGATCGGAATTGGCGTCAGCCATGGGTGGGAGCCGGCGAGCCCGGGCTTTCGTGTCACCGAAGCGAGTGGCATGCGGGTCGTCAGTCTCAACGGGCTTCCCGCGATCGAAGCCTTCGAGGACCATGCAGAGCAGACCGGTCAGACGCTCGACCGCGCCGCGCCGATCGCCTTCTTTTTGCACAACATTCTCGGCATCGAGACCGGGGCGGGACACCGTCTGCGGGTGCCGCTGGCGATCGACGACGCGGGTGCCGTACTCTGTGCCTCGGAAATTCCGGTCGGTGCGATCGTCCATATCATGCGCAGCTCCGAGCGGTCGGCGGTGGCGGCGGCAGAGCGTGCGACCGCATCGGCGCTCGCGGCTCTGGGCCATCGGCAACCACAGGCGGCGCTGTTCTTCGACTGCGTTGCGACCCGGCTGCGCATCGGCGAGGCGTTCGGCATGGAAATCGAGGCCTTGACCGAGCAGCTCGGCCCTATCGATCTCGCCGGCTGCAATACGCATGGTCAGATCGCCCGCGCGCCGGGCCAATTCGGCGGTTTTCATAATTGCACCGCGGTGGTGTGCGTCTTCTCTGCGTGATCTCGCTGGCCGGGAAGTGTCGATATCGGAGCTTTTCAACCGACTGGCCGACCGAAGCCGGCGTAGCGAAGCAGCGGAGGCGCTGGCGCGTTATTGGCACGCCGATGCGCTGATCGTCTTTATCCGAGATCTTGATCTCGGCGTATTGCGCCCGGCCTCCGGTTTTCCACAAACTCTTCCGGGCGGCCCGGAATGGCGACGGTTTTTAGCTGCCTGTTACGAGACGGGTGAGCATCGCGACCGGGTTGCCTTTCCGGATCGGACACAAATGGCCGATATTTGCGGCTTTGTTGCCGAAAGCGGGGCGGTGTTGACGCTGATTGGCGGCGCGCCGAATTTATCGATGGCAGAGTTCGAAACGCTGCCGTTTCCGTTGCTGGCCGCATTGGTCAGGGCCGAAAGCAGGGAGCAGGCCGCGACCGGGCTCGCTGCCGCCGCGCGGGATGCGACACGGCGCGCGACAACCCTCGCCGCCGCTCTCGATCTGGCGCGTGCCGAGCTTACCGCACAAGCGGCGGAGCTCGCATCGGCTTTAGCCGATGCGGCGCGCCTCAACCGCGAACTGCAGGCGCTGAACGATACACTCGAAGAGCGCGTCGCCGAACGCACTGAAGCCCTCAAAAAAGAAACGGAAGAGCGCATCAAGGCCGAGACCGCTCTGCTCCAATCCCAGAAAATGGAGGCTGTCGGTCAGCTGACAGGCGGCGTCGCGCACGATTTCAACAATATTTTGTCCGTGATGATTGGGACGCTCGACTCCATTCAACGCCTGGGGATCTCCAATCCCCGCCTGCGGCACCTCGTCGAGCTGGCGGAGCGCGCCGCCAAGCGGGGCGAAGTGCTGACGCAGCAATTGCTGGCGTTTTCACGCCGGCAACTCCTGCGTCCCCAGCGTGTCGACCTCAATAGCCTGATCGCCAATTATCGCGAGTTGTTGCGACGTACGCTTGGGGAGACGATCCGGCTCGACATCCGGTTATGCGCAATACCCTGCTATTGTCATATCGATCCCGTGCAATTTGAGACGGCGATATTGAACCTCACGGTCAACGCGCGGGATGCGATGCCGGCCGGCGGGACCTTGACGATCGAGACCGCGATCTGTGCCGGGAATACGGTTGAAGACCGCCGGCAGGTCGGTTCGGGTTCCTATGCCTGCGTCACTGTCACAGATTCCGGGACAGGAATCGATACTGCGATTGTCACGCGCGTGTTTGATCCCTTTTTCACGACCAAACCCGTCGGCAAGGGCACCGGGCTCGGCCTCAGCCAGGTCCACGGCTTTGTTCACCAATCGGGAGGCCGCATCGAAATCGACAGCGCCCCGGACAAAGGGACGCGAGTGCGGCTCTATCTGCCGCTGATCTCGGGCGAGAATGCCAAACCAGAGCACACATCTCACGAGGACATCATCCCGCAAACCGGAGCGGAGACCATCCTGATCGTTGAAGACGATCCTGACGTCACCGAGATGATCCTGGCATCGCTGGAGAGTCTCGGCTACCGGGTCTTGCATGCCGGCAATGGTCGCGAGGCATTGGCGGTACTGCAACGCAACAAGCAGGTCGATTTGCTGTTCACCGACTTGGTCATGCCCGGAGGGATGAGCGGCACGCAGCTGATCGCCGCGGCTCGGCAGATACGGCCGCAGCTGAAAGTGCTGCTGACCTCAGGCTATGCCGCCCACCCGGCGGCGGTCACGGACGACGGTCTGCGCGAGGAACTGCCCTTGATTTCGAAGCCTTATCAGCTGCGGGATCTCGCGGCGGCGATCCGCGCTGTGCTCGCGGGTTCATCGACGTTGCCGCGACCGCGCGAACCCGCGATGCAATAGGTGCCGGAGTATGAATTAGACGGATGATTCCGGGGTTCGTCGTCGCAAAAAGATTGCTTCGCCGCTCTGCTTCCTCACAATGACAACCATTTACGGTATCATGCGCGCGCAGTGAGGCAATCTCAGTGATAGGCGCCTCGGAACCGAGCATCGGGTTTGCGCCTCCAGGAGCGGAGATTCATCCGAGCCGCGATCAGCTGTCTTCTTCCGGCGGCAACGCGGTCACAAACCCGTTTTCGATGTCGGCGGCGATGGCGTCGGGGCTGCGATCGGCCGGGTCGCCCCAGCCGCCGCCACCTCCCGACTCAAGGACGAGCACATCGCCGGGATGGATCAAAATGCCGGTCTCCTTGGTCTTGATCGCGCGCGGCGGAGAGCCCTCCGAATAGAGCGTATAGCGGTGCGGCAGGCCATCGGCGCCGCCGAGAATGCCGCAGGCGCCGTGGCGCACGCCGTCACCGGCGGTGTTGGCGACCGCCGGCGCGGCGGTCTCGACGACCATCTCGACGATGCCGCCCGGACCGCCGCGATACTTCCCGGTGCCGCCGGAATCCGGGCGGAATTCGTGACGGCGAAAGAATAGCGGAAAGCGCACCTCGGTCACTTCGAGACTGCCGAATTTGATGCCGCCCGCGGCCTGCCATTCACCGGCACCCGGCCAGCCATCGCCGGCAGGCGACGCGCCGCCGCCGGGACGCGCCTGGAAGAAATGCCAGATAAAGGGTTTGCCGCCCGGGATATCGCCGGGAGCGGGAGCGCGCGGGTCGCGGCCTTGGATCGCGATGCGAAAGCGGCGGCCCCAGCCGGCTATCGCCCGGTCGGGACAGGCCGGCGCCAAGGCCTTGATGATCGCTTCCATGATCTCCTGGCCGCAATGATTGGTGGCCAATGTCACCGGCATTCCCGGGTTGGCCCAGACCACGGTCCCCGGCTTGGCGATGACCGTAATCGGGCGGAACGTGCCGTCGTTCTTTGGCGTGTCCGGGTCGATCAAATAAGAAAGCGCGACGACGACCGCCGAGCGCATGTTCGGATAGGATGAATTGATAAAACTCGCGACCTCTTCATACGAATCCGACAGATCGATTAAGAGATCGCTGCCGCGCTTTTCGACTGTGGCACGAATATAGATGTCGTCATGGCCGCGGCCGTCATCGTCGAGCACCGCCTCGCCATGATAGACCCCGTCACGCCATTGCGTGATGACCGCCCGCGTCTGGCGTTCCGCACCATCGAGCACCGCTTCGATCGCGGCGTCGGCTACGGGCCAGCCGAACTCGGCCGCCAACGCCAACAGGCGTCGCTCGCCGACATGCGCCGAACCGATCATTGCCGCGAGATCGCCGCGAAAATCGCGCGGATGGCGGACATTGGTCGCGATCATCTCGAGCAGGTCGCGGCGCACCTCGCCGCGATCGTAGAGCCGCAGAGGCGTAATGCGAATCCCTTCCTGCCAGATATCGGTCGCAGCGGCGTTGTAGGCGCCGTGCGTGGCACCGCCGATATCGCTTTGGTGCGCCCGGTTGATCGACCAGAAGCGCGGCCGCTCGCCCGCGAAAACCGGCACGAACACGGTGAGGTCCGGCAGATGATTGCCGCCGTGATAGGGGTCGTTCAGCAGAAAAACATCGCCCTGATGGATGTCGCCGGCAAAAAAGTCGCTGATTGCCTTGGCCGCGTAGGGGAGGGCCCCGACATGGATCGGCACGTGCTCGGCCTGCGCGATCAGCCGGCCGTCGAGATCGCAGATCGCGGTCGAGAAATCACGGCTCGAATTCAGGATCTGCGAATAAGAGGTGCACAGCATTGCTTCGCCCATCTCTTCGACGATCACCAAGAGGCGATGCCGGATCACCGAGACGACGATCGGATCGATGGTATTTCGCAAATTGCTCACTCTTGGTTGGCGCGGTATCGGGCTCAATCTGCGAGCGCTTCCGGAAATTGAAGGCGGAATTGGAGCCGCATGCTCGGCCCTTGGAACCATTGCGGCAACGGCGGAAAGCGACCAACAGCGCGGATCATCTGCTCGATCCTCTCGTCGATGTCGTGATAACCCGAGCTCAGCCCGATGCTGAGCATCGCCACAGTACCGTCGTCCAGGACCAGTACATTGACAATTGTTTCGCCGCGCCGGCCGGCGAGCAGGGCGGGGGTCAGCAAATCGAGATGTTGGCGGGCGAGATAAGCAAGATAGGCAAGGTACTCGTCGCGGGTCGCCGCCAGCCCAGGATATTTTGCCGAGCGGGGCAGGAGAAGTGCCCGTTCCATCACCCGCCGGACCGGTTGACGGGCCGCGGCGGATGGCTTCGGCGGTTTGGGGGTCGCGATCGGCTTTGGTTCGGGCGGTTTTGGCAGATCGAGCTTGGGCGGATCGGGCAAAGGTGGCGGCGGGGGCAGAAACGCCGTCTGCTCCGGCGCTTCGAGCGGTGATGCCATTGTCCTTGCCGGTTCCTTTTTGGCCGCCGGCTCGTCAGTTTTGGCTTGGTCGCGCCCTTTTGTTTGGGTGTCGCCCATATCCTCGGAAGCGATGCGCCCGGGCGGCGGCCGCGTTTCCGGTTTCAGTTTCGGTTTGGAGGCCGGTTTTGGCAGCGGCGGGGGTGGCGGCGGCTGAAACACCAGTTGCACCGGGATCGGCTCGACCTCGGGCAAAGGATGGATCGGCCACTCGAGAAGGAGCAGCAACGGCAGCAGGTGCAGGACGAGCGAGGCAACCGAGCTCCAGCGCCATGCCCGCTCTTCCGAGGCGATCGGCTGCCCGGCGTCGGGCGGCGGCGATGATCCAGGCAGCGGACGCCGCAGCCGCTCCGCGGGTTCGAACGGATCGGTGGCCAGATCGTCCAGCATCGGCGTCTGCGGCAACGACAGCTGCGGCCCTGCATCCGCTGGCCCTGCATCCGCTCCTGGGCCAATCGGCAAACGCGGCTCGGCGCGAGCCTGGTCAGGCGGAGCGTCGATGCGGAACACTGCCCGCGATCATTCCGCAGCACCGGCCCCGTTGGCGAGCGCCAGCCAGCCGGCTTCATCGAGGAGGGTGATGCCGAGGGACGCAGCCTTGGTCGCTTTGGAGCCGGCATCGGCGCCGACGACAACATAATTGGTCTTGGCAGAGACCGAACTCGTGACATTGGCGCCGAGCGCCTCGGCGCGCGCCTTGGCTTCCGACCGGCTCATGCTCTCGAGCGACCCGGTAAAGACGATGGTCTTGCCGGCGAGCGGCGAGGCGGTGCGTCGTGCCTGCCCCTCGTGATCGAGAACAGTGACCTCGCGCGCGAGATCGTCGAGCACCTCGCGGTTATGCGGCTCGGCGAAAAAGCCGATGATGTCGGCCGCCATGTCTTCGCCAATGCCGTGGATATCAACCAGCGCCGCCCGCGCTTCACTGTCAGGCTGCTGTGCTGCCTCCATCTCGGCCCGCCAATGTGCCAGCGAGCGATAATGGCGCGCCAGCAGGCGGGCCGTCGCTTGTCCGACTTGCGGAATGCCGAGCGCGTTAATAAAGCGCTCAAGTGAGATGCGCCGGCGCTCGTCGATCGCGGCAACGAGCTTTCTGGCGCTGACTTCGCCCCAGCCCTCGCGCTTGGCGATGATCGTGGGGTCGAGCCGGAAAATGTCCCCCGGCCGACGGATCAGCCCGTCTTCCCAGAACGCCTGAATGTGCTTGGTGCCAAGGCCCTCGATATCGAAACAGTCGCGGGCGACGAAGTGTTTGAGCCGCTCGACGGCTTGCGCCGGACAAATCAGCCCGCCGGTGCAGCGCCGCGCCACCATGCCCGGCTCGCGCACCGCGAGGCTGCCGCAGACCGGGCAATGATCCGGGAATTGGAAGGGCTTTGCATCCGCAGGTCGGCGCTCGGTGACGACCCCGACGATCTGCGGGATCACATCGCCAGCGCGCTGCACGATGACGGTGTCGCCGATGCGGACATCCTTGCGCGCGATCTCATCCTCATTGTGCAAGGTGGCGCGCTGCACGACGACCCCCCCAACGGTGATCGGTTCAAGTGCCGCAACCGGTGTCAACGCACCTTGTCGTCCAACCGAGATCAGGATGTCGCGCAGCACGGTCTGTGCCTGCTCGGCCGGGAATTTGTGCGCGAGCGCCCAGCGCGGTGCGCGGCTGACCATGCCGAGTCGCTCTTGCAATGACAGGTCGTTGACCTTGTAGACGACGCCATCGATATCATAGGGAAGCGCCGCGCGATCGGCTGCAATGTCGTGGTAGTAGGCCAATACCTGATCGACACCACGGCACAGCCGCGAACGATCGCTAACCGCCAGCCCCCAGGCGGCGAATTTCGTCAGGGCCTCGGCATGGGTGCGGGCAAAAGGGGCGCTCGCCTCGCCCCAGGCATAGGCGAAGAATTTGAGCGGCCGGCGCGCGGTAATCGACAGGTCGAGCTGACGCAGCGAACCGGCAGCGGCATTGCGTGGGTTGGCAAAAACCGTTTCGCCGGCGGCGGCGCGTTCCTCGTTCAACGCAAAAAAGCCGGTGCGCTCCATATAGATTTCGCCGCGGATTTCGATCACCTCGGGCCAGCCGTTGCCCTTCAGCTCCTCGGGCACGCTCGGCAAGGTGCGGATGTTTGCGGTCACATCCTCGCCGGTAACGCCGTCGCCGCGCGTCGCCCCTTGAACCAGCCGGCCGTGCTCATAACGCAACCCGATCGACAATCCATCGATCTTGGGCTCGGCCATGACCTCGATCGCGTCCTCGGCGACCAACGCCTGATCAGCCGGCCGGCTGAAGAAATTGCGGATGCCGGCGAAAAAGGCGCGAACATCGGCTTCATCGAAGGCATTTTCGAGCGACAGCATCGGCCGCGTATGAGTGACCTTGGCAAAGCCGGCGGCCGGTGCTGCGCCGATGCGGCGCGATGGACTGTCGCTGCGGATGAGTTCGGGGAAGCGCGCCTCAAGAGCGGCATTGCGCCGACGCAAGGTGTCGTATTCGGCGTCGGAAATTTCCGGCGCCGCCTCGGTGTAGTACAGCCGATCGTGATGCCGGATTGCGGCGGCGAGTTCAGCCAGTTCCTCGCGTGCTTCGTCCTCGCTCAAGGTATCGATTGGCTGCAGCTCGGGGAAGGTCGTAGGCCGGGGGCGCGAAGCGCTCATGCTCGACCCGCAGAGATCAGGCTCGCCGCGGCGGCACGCGCTTCGGGAGTGATCGTGCGGCCCGACAGCATGCGGGCGATCTCCTCCTGCCGTTCATCCGCGTCCAGCTCCTCGACCTGTGTCACGGTTTTGCGGTCGTTGAGACGCTTGGCGACGCGCCAATGATAAGCGCCGCGCGCCGCCACCTGCGGCGAGTGGGTTACGACGAGAACTTGAAGGCCGGTGCCGAGGCGCTGCAGCCGTTCACCGACCGCTGCAGCCACGGCACCGCCAATGCCGCTATCGACCTCATCAAAGATCAGTGTCGGCACCGACGACGTATCGGCGAGCACCAGCTTTAACGCCAGCATGAAGCGCGACAACTCACCACCCGAGGCGATGCGCGCCAACGGGCCAAACGGTGCCTCTGGGATCGTCGCGATCTCGAAATGCACACGCTCGCAGCCATGCTCGCCCCAATCGGGTTCGTCGAGCGGGGTGACGACGGTGCGGAACCGTGCCTTGTCGAGCCGCAACGGTGACAGCTCGGTGGCTACCGCGGCGTCGAGCCGCAAGGCAGCCGCCTGACGCACGCGCGAGATCCAATCGGCAACGGCAATGTACTCGGCACGGGCCATGGCGGTCGCATTCACCAAGACAGCGGCGCTCTCACTGCTGGCTTCGATTGAAGCAAGCCGGGCGGCAATCGCGTCGCGCAGAGCCGGTAGATCGGCTACCGCGACCTGATGCTTGCGAGCGACGGCACGCAACGCGAATAGCCGTTCTTCAACGGCTTCGAGCTCGCGCGGATCGAGTTCGAGGTTGCGTATCGCCGCTTCGAGCACGTCGAGCGCCTCGGCGGTCTCGTTAGCGGCACGCTCGGTGGCGGCCGCGGCGGCGTCGAGCAAGCCGTAGCCGCGCTCGCGGGCGCGTTCGAGGCGCCGCGCCGCGCGGGCCAGCGCAGCTTGTGCGCCGGCCGCGCCGGCAAGTTCCCCGACCGCCTCATTAAGGGTTTCGCCCAGCCGCTCGGCATTTTGTAACAAGCTGCGACGGGCCGAAAGGCGATCTTCCTCGCCCGGCTCGGGGGTCAACGCGTCGAGTTCGGCGAGATGGTGGCGCAGCAGATCCTCTTCCTCGCGGTTGGCGGCGGCGAGCCGGGCAGCTTGCTGCTCGCGGTCCCGTGCCGCCCGCCAGTTTCTCCAAGCCGCGGCCAAGGGCGCGCTGTTGCCGGCGAGTTCGGCGAAGGCGTCGAGAACCATGCGATGATTGGCGGGGTCGAGAAGACCGCGTTGCTCGAATTGGCCCTGAATCTCGACAAGGCTGTCGCCGAGCCGGCGCAGCGTGCCGATGCTCGCCGGCTCGTCGTTGACAAAGGCTCGGCTGCGACCGTCCGACCGCACCAATCGGCGCAGTACGATCGTGTCGCTGTCGCCGGCAAACCCGGCCTCGTGCAGAATCGCATGTGCAGAGTGATTGCGTCCGACCGCGAATTCCGCGGTGACCGCGGCTTCGGCCGCACCATGGCGCACGAGCCCGGCTTCGGCGCGCCGGCCCAGCGCCAGCCCGAGCGCGTCGAGGAGGATCGATTTCCCCGCCCCGGTCTCGCCGGTCAACACACACAGCCCCGGGCGAAGCGCCAGATCGAGCCGATCGATCAGGACGATTTCGCGTATGGTTAGCCCCAGCAGCATTCACCGAATGATATAGGGACAGGAGACGCTAAACCAGACCCGCCGCCGATTGCCGCGGCCGAGGCGCGCCGTGAAAGAAAAAACGAAAACAAGCCCATCAGTGACCACTACTCGCTAGTCCGGTTCGACGGCGCGTATTTGTATCAGATGAATTTTCCTGCCCTTTTGCACGCCGGTCACTGTCACGTCATTATCCCAGAGGGGCTTAACGATATCGCTCATCATGCCGGATGGCACCACGATGGTATATCGGACCTTGCCTGGTGATATAATTTGTATTTCGTCGGTGGCCTTGCGCGAATCCGCCATTTTGAGTGTACCGGTTACCTCCACTGTACGCTCGTCTATCTTCTTTGGCGGCCGACGCGCTTGGCCATGATCCTGAAACGCCAAGGCCTCTCGGGCAGTGTGAGTAAGTTGTACCTGCTTGGGACTACCACCACGCACGGCCGTAAATCCGACCAGCTCGACGTTGCGCCCGTCCGGCTCGATGGTCTGGGCCAAGCTGACGAAGTTACGATAATATGCCTCGTCGGGAATCCGGGCGCGCAAGTGCTCGTCATCGCTGCGCGTATACAGTTCCAGGCACTGCACCAACTCGTCAATGACGGACTCGCCCAGCGAAAGCCCGGGAAGGCTGAGCTGCTGGGAGGCTCCCACCCTAAACGTCACGGCGAAGCTAGCTGCGCGCGGTACGCTCATATAGAGTTGCAGGTTTTCCGCCAAGCCCCTGTCTCTGCGGCCTCTGTCCCGGTACGGCCTTCCCTGTTGGCGTTCCGCGGTGCGGTAGAGAAGGGTTTCGGCATTCTCGACGCGCCGGAGGAAGGCTTCGGTCGGTGCGATGCCGAAGCCTACTGCTCTACCCGCGATCGACATTTGGATTTCGTCGGGCTGCAATTCGATGCCACGTAGCGCGAGATGCCGCTCAAAGTAAATCTCCTCCAGGAGGTCGCGCAGCTCGTCGGCGATTTCATCCGGGGGGTCGCCACTCAGCGCGGTGCAGACCAGTTTCTCGGCCTCGGGTAGAAGCTTGCAGTCGAGCGCAAGCGTGGCGGCGCTCCGAAACAGAACGGACCGCGTGGGCTCGGCGTCCAGTCGGGTGGCGTAGGCTGCGGCGGCCTGCACCTCCAGTTCGTATGCCTTGCGAAAATAGCGCAGAGCCGCCACCTCGTCACCGTGCTGGCGAGCGGCGAGCGCGAGGTCCGTCTGCTCCATCGCCTCCCGATGGATTGTCTTGATGCCACTCACGTCGCTTCAACGCAAGCAATCGGGGTACCGAACTCGACTACGGTCACATACCCGGGGGCGAGACGGTCGCTCGGTTTCATCTGCTCCTTCTTTTGCCTCATACGCGCTTGAGTCTGTGAGCGCGAGCCTGAAAGGATGCCGGACACCTCGAGACGCGCCTTTCCCGCAAACAACTCATCGTCGTCCTCGTGGCCAAGCCAATAATCGAACCCCAGCCCCTTCGCCGAGCGCTCGACGACAACCATCCCGGTAAGGTCGCAGACGATCAAGATAGCAATGCCGTAAGCCCCGCGCTCGGTCGCCTCTTGAAGGTCGGCGTGTGAGCGGCGGGCCCGGTCATCGACCGGGGGCCATTCCATCAAACACTCGGCAATCTTCAGCCCGGAGAGGTGAAGCGTCACTCCACTCGTATGCTCGCGGTTCTCAAGGCACACCGCGGCTGCCTGGGCGAGTTGCGCCCCATAGGCACTGCTAAGACCTGGCATAGTGCCTTTCGCGAGAGTGGTCAGCTGGAACCTTGCGGTTCCTGCGGTAGAGGCCATACGCTTCTCTACTTTAGTCCATCAGGATCTATTGTTGTAGCCTATGCCGCACAATGCGAGTATAAGTCCGGAACCGTCCACGTGGTCCGGGTCGATAATGCCGCAATAGCGGTCGTGAAGGCTATCGCGTTTGCGGCCATCGCGGCGGCCGCTTCCGGCTTGGTCGGTCGGCAGCCTAGCACTACAGTTGCAATTACTCAAATAGTTGATAATCGTTAGACTTTTACACGCATTTCAGGACCAATTTGCCGTGCACAGACGCATATGGCGCAGCGACTGTTGATAGAGCATCACACCTGTAATATGCGCAAAAAGGGAGG
>JAFAOB010000338.1 GCA_019238055.1 Alphaproteobacteria bacterium | reverse complement strand
CTAACCAGCGGCAAAAAATCACCGTCTCCCGCAATCAGGACACTGACATCAAAACGCTTGTAGATAGCCAATTCATACGCTTCCAAGGCCAACCAAACATCAATGCCTTTCTCGCCTATTACGCGGCCTGCGCTTTGCGTTAAGGGTAAATAATGCGTCACAACACCTTCGCGCATTAGCACCTCATCGAAGATGCGCTCTCAGTATAAAGCCCTACGAAGTTCTGCTTCTTGCGCTCTAAGCCTTCCGCGAAAATAATGCGCATCCACAATTTGGCAATTCCGTACGTTTGTACTCTCTGCCTTCGCAACCTCGTTACGAATGAATTCGTGCAGTCCTGAGATGCTTATACGCGCTCTGCACGGGTGATTGTAATGGTAATAATTGCTCACATGATAAAAATGGTTTCCATCGTAAAATACACCAATTCGCGTGAGCTTGCTGTCTGCGTTGGCTATGAGGCACCCCTTTAATCCATGAAAGAGATCATAGCCGAATCACGTTGCGGCTTCCTTAATCTTCTCAGGCGGCGGAAGACGGAGCGTCCAGTCTTTTCCTATTGGCAGAGATAGTAACGAGTTTTGCCGATAATCTATCTATCTATCTATGCTGCCAGAGTGAATCCCTTGGGGTGGAAACCAAAGATGGATTTGGGGTTTTGACCATATCGACGACAGCGTGCAGCGGCTGAGCGACCATTTCGAAGGCCGGCTAAAAATAATCGAGGCCTACGACCGCGCCGGATTTTGTGGTTATCATTCCATTAGCCGAATCTCACAATACAGCGCTGGGTTATGCGCCATTGCCGGGCATGTTTCTTGCCGCTGTCGCGCAGAGCACTAGGTGGTAGAGTTTATTCGATGTCGTCCTCGCTGAGCACTGTGGCGAAGAGCGTGCGGTCGATATTGCCGCCGGTCTGAATGACCGCGACCCGCTTGCCGTTAAGACGCTCGCGTTCCTGCAATGCCGCGGCGAGAGCGGCGGCACCCGCACCCTCGGCGAGATTGTGCGTATCGGTGTAGAGAATGCGCATCACGCGGCAGATCTCGGCCTTCGCCACGATAACGATGCGCGCGGCACCTTTTTGGATGATGTCGAGCGCGTTGGTGTCGGGCACGCGCACCGCAAGCCCGTCAGCAATCATGTCGGCGGAATTGGTCGGCACCGGCTGCACGGCGGCACGGGACTGTCACCCTCTCGTGCTCTCGTCTCCCAAAAGGCGGGCAGTGGCGGCTGGCTATTTGACCGATAGTCCTAAAAGCGATCTTCGAGATCCCGAACGCGCGTGGCGGTGCGATCATGCTGAGCCTGCATCGCTCGCAGTTCGGCGCGCATCTCGCGCATTTCGCTGCGCAGCATCTGCATGCTATTTTCGAGCCGATCATAGTTATTATCGATGCGCCGCATACTCGCGGCGATGACGGTGATGTCATCCCGCATAATGCGAATCTCGCTCATCATGCGTCGCATCTGCTCGGCAATAAACTCCAATGTGATGCTACGCTCATCTGACATGATTATTGTCTCCTTTACTGGCAATGATAGCGGCGATGAAAAGTTATCGCAATGAATTTTGAAGTCGAAGCCTGCGGCCTCGAAGAGGCCGTCTATAAATTCGGCCGGTTGTCGCGCGACGTACGCCGCGAATTGCACCAGGCGATGCAGCGCGCGACCAAGCTGGTCGCCGATCAGGCGCGCATGAACATGGCGCGGCTGTTTCATAATCCGCTGCCCGCAAGCGGGAAGGAAGGACCCGTGTCAGCGGGAGGGTGAAGGGCAGCCGGTCGGCAAAACTTATTCGATGTCGTCCTCGGCCAGCACTGTGGCGAAGAGCGCGCGGTCGATATTGCCGCCGGTCTGGATGACCGCGATCCGCTTCCCCTGTAGACGCTCGCGCTCCTGCAATGCCGCGGCGAGGGCGGCAGCACCCGCACCCTCGGCGAGATTGTGCGTGTCAGTATAGAAGATGCGCATCGCGCGGCGGATCTCGGCCTCGGAAACGGTGACGATGCGCGAGGCACCGCGTCGGATGAGATCGAAGGCACCAGCGTCAGGCACCCGCACCGCAAGCCCGTCGGCAATCGTATCGGCGGAGTTGGTCGGGACCGGCCGACCGGCGGCAATGGACAATGCATAGGTCGCCGCCTCGGCGGCAACGACGCCGACAATCTCGGTCCTCAGCCCCAATGCTTCGCGCGCCGCGATAACGCCGGATATGCCGCTGCCGAGCCCGATCGGAACATAGACCACATCGAGATCAGGCACTGCACGGAATAGTTCGAGCCCATAGCTCGCCACACCGCGCACCAGCAACGGATCGTATGAACGCACCAAATGCAGCTTTTGGCTCTCGGCCAGCCCGACTGCGTATTCATAGGCCGCCTGGAAATCGTGGCCGTGCTCGATGAGCCGCGCGCCAAACGCTGCCATCGCCCGGTTCTTTTCGATACTATTGCCGTGCGGGACGACGACGGTCGCGGCAAGCCCGAGCCGTGTCGCCGCATAGGCGATGCTCTGCCCGTGATTGCCGCGGGTTGCGGTAACGATGCCCGCTATCTGCGGCTCCCGCCGGCGCAGTTCGTCGAGATAGACAAGCCCCCCGCGCAATTTGAAGGCGCCGATCGGCGTATGGTTTTCGTGCTTGACCCACAATTCGGCGCCGACCCGCGACGACAGCAACGGCCAGCAATATTGCGGGGTGGGCGGCACCGTCTGGTGCACCAGCTCTGCCGCCGCTTCGAGTGTTGCAAGATCATCCATGATGGCCCATTCGCCGCGGTTTTCTCCGCCGGGTCAAGTCATGTGCAAAAGGAAACGCGCGGCGAAGCTAACCGAAGTGGTTTGGACACATGAAGCTGGGGCGGATCGTGGCCTCCCCAGATGGCCGGTGGTGTGCGGCCCCGCGCCTGCCCATCCTTCTCGGCAGATTAATTGAGGAGGAAGGCTGTGGCCGAAGCAACCCAGGCTCTATTAGCTCAATTTTCCACCGCGCTCGCGGAGCGTACAGCCGCGGCGCGGCCGCTTGTCGCGGCGGTCCGCGTGCGCGGACACGCGCTGCGTTCCGGGACCTTGTGGCGCCAGGATGTGGTGGTCGTCTCCGAACAGGCATGGCCGCGGAGCGAGGAAGCCGAAATCGTGCTGGCCGATGGCAAGACCCTGCCGGCGCGGCTTGCCGGACGCGACCCCGGCACCAACACCGCATTGCTGCGGCTTGATGGCGGTTCGCAGATAACCGCGGGGCAGCCGGCCTGGTCACCGGCAGCGGAGCCGCGTCCCGGAGCGGTCGTGCTGGCCCTCGCCGCCGACGAGACCTGCGGCAATGCGGTGCGGCTTGGTGTCGTCCGCGCGGTCGGCCCCTCCTGGCACAGTCGCGCCGGCGGACGCATCGACCGGCGCATCTGGCTCGACATGCAGCTCGCAAACAGCGAAGAAGGCGGACCGGTCATCGATGCAGAGGGCGGATTGCTCGGCATCTCGACCTTGGGACCGCGGCGTCGGGTGCTGGTCATCCCAACCGCCACCGTCGAACGCGTGGTCGAACCGTTGCTGTCGCGTGGTCGCATCGCGCGCGGCTGGCTCGGCCTCGCAGTGCAGCCGGTGCTGGTGCCGGACATACCGGGTCAAGAGACAAGCCAGCGGCAGGGTCTGATGGTCGTCGGCATCACACGCGACGGGCCGGCGGCGCAGGCCGGCATGCTGATGGGCGACATCCTGCTGGCAATCGATGAGACCGCCGTTCCGGGCATGGCGAGGCTCGCCGAAGTGCTGGGCCCGGAGGCGGTCGGCAAACAAATGCAATTGCGGCTGATCCGAGCCGGCAATGTCCAATCGGTTACCGCCATGGTAGGAGAGCGTCCGTCGCGATGAGTGCGGTTGCGGTGCCGCCTGCTGTTCCGCTGCGGTTGCGCGTCGCCGTTTCTGCGATCGATCCGGCAACAGCACGGCGATTGGCGGAGCGCACCGCCGAAAGCGGGCACATGCCGGTCCCAGCCAACGAACCCGCCGACGCGGGGGTGAGCGACGGTTTAACACCCGCGGCCGGGGTTCCGGTCGTCGCGGTCGGCGTGGAAGACGGAGATTTCGCTGGGGTTTTGCCACACGATGCCGGACCCGCCCAGCTCGACGCGGCGCTGCGTGCGGTTGCTGCCGGGCTGATCGTGCGGCTGGCGACGGCGGCGCGGCCCGGCTTTGCCGCGCTGCCGGAGGAACCCGCGGCGGCGTTGACACCGCGCGAGGTCGAGGTATTGGCCGCCCTTGCCGAAGGTCTCGGCAATAAAGCCGTGGCCCGCCGGCTCGGAATTTCGCCCCACACTGTCAAATTCCACATCGAATCCGTGTTTCGCAAACTCGGTGCTGGGACTCGCGCCGAGGCTGTAGCCAAAGGTCTGCGGCGGCAAATCGTCGAATTTTAGCGCGATGGTTGGGCACTACCTCTGTTGACCCGATTTGCCGATACCCCGATGCTCGTCCGCGGCGCGCGCTAAGTCCGATGATATGTCGGCACGCGCGGGTGCGACGGCAGCCGGGGCCTGCCGTGCGACATCGGGAGGAGCATCGGTGGCGGAGCTCGTGTTTGATGGGTTGAAGGTGATCGACTGCGCCAGCTTTATCGCCGGACCGGCCGCGGCGACGGTAATGTCGGATTTCGGCGCCGAAGTCATCAAAATCGAACCGCCGGGTATGGGTGACGCCTATCGTCGTCGCGCCCAGCCACCGGTCGGGCCGGGGCTCGCCGGCAATCCTGGTTTTGTGCTCGACGGCCGCAACAAGAAGAGCTTGGCGCTCGACCTGCGCAGGGCGGAGGGCCAAGCCGTATTGTACAGGCTCGTCACCGCGGCGGACGTCTTTGTCACGAATTATCCGCCGCCGGTGCGCCGCCGGCTCGGCATCACTTACGAGGAGTTGGCGCCGCTCAACGAGCGGCTGATCTATGCCTCGTTCACCGGCTATGGCGAAACCGGCCCCGAGGCCGATAAGCCCGGCTTTGATGCGACCGCCTGGTGGGCGCGCTCCGGGCTGATGCATCTAGTGCGCGCCGGCGAGGAGGCGTCGCCAGCGCGATCTTTACCAGGCATGGGCGACCATCCCTCGGCAATGGGGACCTATGGCGCAATCGTGACCGCGCTCTATCAGCGCGAGCGCACCGGCAAGGGCGCCTATGTCGGCTCTTCACTGCTGGCGAACGGGCTGTGGGCCAATGGCTGCTCGGTCCAGGCCGCGCTGTGCGGAGAAAAGGTGGTGCCGCAGCCGCCGCGCGAACGCGGCGTCAATGCTCTCAGAATCCATTACCGCTGCCGCGACAATCGCTGGATTTTATTGTCGATCGCCAACGACGAGTGGCGCTGGGACAAATTCAAGGCCTGCATGGGGTCCTCGACCCTCGACGATCCGCGCTTTGCCACGCATGCGTTGCGCGAAGCCAATGCCCGCGCGTTGATCCCGATCCTCGATACGATCTTCGCAACCCGCGACCAGGCCGAATGGCGTCGTATTCTCGATGAGGCCGGACTGATCTTCGGCATCGTCGCCGATATGGACGAGATTGCCGATGACGAGCAGATCCTGGCGAGCGAGGCTTTGGTACCGTTTACCGACGGCAGCTGGCTGACCGTCAACAGCCCGTTGTGGATCGCCGGCCAGCAGAAACTGCCTCCACGCCCCGCCCCGACGGTCGGCCAACACAGCACAGAGATTTTGCGTGAGGCAGGCTATTCAGCAGCCGAAATCCGCACCCTGCGAGAGGCCGGGATCATCGGGTGAGGTCCGCTACTTTTCAGCGGAAAAGACGCGTTCGCTCAGCCTGATTGGAAGAACGCTAAGTCGCCAGCGCGGCGTTACCCGCCGGGACCGATCGGGATGCTAGCCAATTGGGCGAGCGCAAGATGCGGACTTTGCACGAGCGTGAAGTAGGTGTCTATCTGGCATCGCCAGCACAGCCCCGCCCACCAGTTGTTGGCATCCACCTTTACATAGACGAGTTGCCCGGCTGCGAGCCCGATATGGGCGAATTGGTTTGGGGCGTATCCGCGGCTTTCGACGGTGATCGCATAGTTCCCCGGCGGGACGTCATGGTAAAAGGCGCTGCCAAGCCAGGCGACCCCGACGATTTGGCCGTTAATCAGCACATAGGGCGTGTTCTGGGTAATCGAGGGGTCGAAGGTCCGGAAAATCCAGATGCGCGCCTCACCGGGCGGCGGTGGACTGGTCAGAAGGCGGTTCTTCTCGGCGAGCTGTTGCGGGCTCGGCACCGCGCAGCCGGCCAGCGCGGCAACGGCGATAATAATTGCCCCCATGCACCTCAACTGGCGGACAGCGTGGGCTAAGGCCATTGATTTTCTCCATTGCGACCGGCATCAGATCAGTGAGGTTGGGACCCCGTGTCAGCCCAAACCCACCCGGTTCGATTCCGCCTATAGGTCAAGCTGCACGCAAATCGCACGCTCGACGGCCGCCATGTCCTTACGGCTGAGGTGGCCGAGCCTTTCCCGCAGGCGCAGCTTGCTGATCGTGCTCAACTGGTCCGCCATGGCCTTACGCTGCTCGCCGTCAAGGCGAATGTAAGCCTCCGATGGATAAAGCCGAGCGACGTTGCTGGTAACCGGCACGACTTGGACCCGGTTGAGCTCGCGATTGGCGATATCGTTGCTGACGATCACCGCGGGCCGCGTTTTGCGGATCTCGCCGCCAATAGTGGGGTCGAATGCGACCCACCAGACATCGCCACGCAACGGCGCACTATCGGCGCTCATCGGCGATATCGTCGGTCAAGACTTCGACCCACTCTTCAGCTTCGCGCTCACGTTCCTCGTCGGCCGCCATCGCACGGTAACCCTCGGCCAAGTCTTGCCGCGTCACATGCGGGCGCGCGAGGTCGTTCAGAAACCGGCTGATCCGGCGTCGGCCGACAACATTGTGCAAGCCCGCATAGACCTCGTCGTCAACCGTAATCGTCAGCTTCCTGGACATGAGGCTCTCCACGTATACAATACGTATAATACGTTTAGGGCCGGAGTGCCAGCGAAGCTACAGCAAGCGTCCCAGTATTTGGCAAGGCCGCTCGCATGGAAGCTCTGCGTGGTTCGAGACGCGCCCCGGCGTCTCCGGGACGCTCCTCACTATGACACAGACTGCCGATGGCATTCAGAAGAGCCGTCATCCCCGGCCTGCGCCCATAGGCGCTAAAAATTGCGCAGCATTCGCTGGTCGTTGCGTTTTTTCCTCGGCGGTTCGTGCAAGTGTCTTCGGAGGGAAAGCCTGTTGGCTTGGAGAGCGGCGAAGCTTGGTTGCGGCATGATCGCCTGCA
>JAFAOB010000332.1 GCA_019238055.1 Alphaproteobacteria bacterium | reverse complement strand
ATCGCCATCGATCGTTACAATCACGTCGCCGCTGGCATGGTCGATCCCCGCCATGAGCGCCGCCGTTTGTCCCGCATTTTGGCGGAACTGGATCACCTTGAGCCGCCGGTAATGCGTTGCCGCCTCGGACAAAAGCTCCTGTGATCGGTCACGGCTGCCATCATCGACCGCGATCACTTCATAATCGCGGTCGATGATCTCCAATTGGTCGATCAGGCTCTCAAGAAACAGCGGAATACTCTCCGCCTCATTGTAGATCGGGACCACAACCGTGAGCTGCGGCTGCGTTGCAGTGGCCAAACGCGGATATTGCTGCGGTATTCGCATTCTAGGCTGCCGATCGGACCATCTTCGCGGTCGGTATATCCGCCGCGCGGCAAATTCTCGCCCAGAACTCGTAAGACTCGATTAAGCTAAACCTCCAAGTGCGTCAGCCGCATCGTCAGCGAGCTCCACAAGGTATCGGGAGCGCGGGCGGCTGCCATCATGCCGATATGCCCGAGCGCCGGGCGAAGCACCTCGCAATGCGGTATTGCCGTTGCCAGCGCCTCTGCCGATGAGGGCGGTACGATCCGGTCGTGGCCCGGGATCACGACGATCACCGGTCGGCGCAGATGTTCCGGACGCACCCTCCGGCAAGGCGGTGCGCGAGCTCAGCCACAGACCAAACGCGGTGATCAAATGAGCCGGCAGCGGGCGCGGCGCCACCCGCCGATCCGGGATCTCGGCCCTGCTCATCGGGTTGTAGGCGGCCGAACGCCCAGCCCCATAATGGCGGTGCGTCCGCGGGATCGGTTAGAACCGCCGTCAGATATTCCTCCCATAACGCCAGGTAGCGACGGGCGAGGTCTTGGGGGTCGGTCATCAGCTGCAATATATTCCCTTGTCAGCACCGCAAAAGCACGCTCCGGCCCGGCCAGCTCGGGTTTCGTGAGGCGATTTTGCCAAAACGCGGTATCTTGGCAGCGGGGTCCGATCCCGAGGGAAGATGGTGCGCACATGAACACCCCGACCAGCGACACGCGCGCTGTGAAAAAGCCCGTTGTCGTCAAGAAGTACGCCAACCGGCGACTCTACAACACCGCGACAAGCAGTTATGTCACCCTCGACGATCTAGCTAAATTGATCAAAGAAGGGGTTGATTTTGTGGCGCATGATGCCAAGACCGGCGAGGATATCACGCGCTCGGTTCTGACACAGATTATCGTCGAACAGGAACAAAAGGGGCAAAACCTGTTGCCGATCAGCTTTCTGCGCCAGCTGATCTCGTTTTATGGCGACAGCATGCAATTCCTGGTGCCCGGTTACCTCGAACAGGCGATGATCGCCTTCAACCGCAATCAGGAGCAGATGCGGAAGAACTTGCAGGCGGCGTTGGGCTTGTTTCCGTTTGGCCAGTTTGAAGAGATGGGCAAACAGAACATGGCGTTGTTCGACCGCGCGCTGAAAATGCTGGCGCCATACGCGACCGAGGAAAAGCAGAAACCGAGCGACGTGCCGGCGGCGACTGCCGAAGAGGACCCGCGACTAAAGCGCCTCGAAGCCCAGATCGATCAGTTGACCCGTCAGCTCGAAGCAATGGAACGCAATGGCGAAGGCAGCAAGGGATAGCGGCGACAATGGGTGTTGCCGCCAAGATTTGCGGGGTGGCGAGCGAAGATGCGGTTGCAGCCGCGGTCGAGGGCGGTGCCGCTTATCTCGGATTCGTCTTTTATCCGCCAAGCCCGCGGGCGGTAACGCCGCAGCGCGCGGCAAGGCTGTGCGCCGGGGTCCCGGCGGGCGTCGCGCGGGTTGGGCTGTTTGTCGACGCGGATGATGACGCGATCGCGGCGATTCTCGATGCAATGCCGCTCGACATGCTGCAATTCCACGGCCACGAGAGCGCCGAACGGGTAGCCGAAGCCAGGGCGCGGTTTGGCCGCCACATCATCAAAGCGGTTGCGATCGCCGGCGAAGATGATGTCGGTACTGCGGCCTCCTATGAAAGCGTCGCCGATTTGTTGTTGTTCGACGCCAAGCCGCCGCAGCGCCCGGACGTTTTGCCGGGCGGCAATGGTCTCGCCTTTGATTGGGGATTGATCGCTGGCCGATCATGGCGCCGGCCGTGGATGTTGTCGGGTGGGCTGACCGCCGAAATATTGCCCGAGGCGGTGCGAGCCTCGGGTGCGGCGATCGTTGATGTGTCTTCGGGGGTCGAAATCCGCCCGGGGCACAAGGCCCCAGATAAGATCCGCGCCTTTCTCGCCGCCGCCCGCACCCTTTGACCGCATAGCGCCGTTTGCTTGAGGGATGGTGATGCAGGTACCAAATACGTTTCGCGGCGGGCCCGACGAACGCGGGCATTTCGGCATTTACGGCGGCCGCTTTGTCGCCGAGACCTTGATGCCGTTGGTCCTCGCGGTCGAGGCGGCTTATGACGACGCCTGCCGCGACCCGGGCTTTCAGCGCGAACTCGATTACTACCTCGAACATTATGTCGGGCGACCAAGCCCGCTCTATTTCGCCGAGCGGTTGACCCGGCATTTTGGCGGCGCCAAGCTCTATCTGAAGCGCGACGAGCTGAATCACACCGGCGCGCACAAGATCAACAACGTGCTCGGACAAACCTTGCTGGCGCGCCGCATGGGCAAGCGCCGCATCATCGCCGAGACCGGCGCCGGGCAGCACGGGGTGGCGACCGCAACCGCCTGCGCGCTCTTTGACCTGCCTTGCGTCGTTTATATGGGCGCCACCGACATCGAGCGGCAAAAGCCCAATGTGTTCCGTATGAAATTGCTGGGCGCCGAAGTCATACCGGTGCATTCGGGCACAGCGACGCTCAAGGATGCGATGAACGAGGCCCTGCGCGACTGGGTCGCCCATGTCGAGGATACGTTTTACGTGATCGGGACGGTTGCCGGCCCGCATCCCTATCCGGCGATGGTGCGCGACTTTCAGTCGGTGATCGGCCGCGAAACCCGCGAGCAATTGCTCATGGCCGAGGGCCGGTTGCCCGATACCTTGGTCGCGTGCATCGGCGGCGGTTCGAACGCGATGGGGCTGTTCCACCCCTTTCTCGACGACCCGGAGATCGCAATGATCGGCGTCGAGGCTGGCGGCCACGGTATCGAGACCGGGTTGCACGCGGCCTCGCTCAACGGCGGCATGCCCGGCGTATTGCATGGCAACCGCACCTACCTGCTGCAGGACGAGGACGGCCAGATCCGCGACGCGCATTCGATTTCGGCCGGCCTCGATTACCCCGGCATCGGCCCCGAGCATGCCTGGCTGCACGATTTTGGCCGCGTCCAGTATGTCGCGATCACCGATCGCGAGGCGCTCGAGGCGTTTCAGCTGGCGAGCCGTCTTGAAGGCATCATTCCGGCGTTGGAACCGGCGCACGCGCTCGCTCATGTTGCCAAGATCGCACCCGATCTGCCGCGCGATCATCTGATCGTGATGAATATGTGCGGGCGCGGCGACAAGGATATTTTCGCAGTCGCTGAACATCTCGGGGTGCAGCTGTGACCCGCTATTACATCGGCGCTGGCGCACAGGCCCCTCACCCCCAACCCTCTCCCCGCAAGCGGGGAGAGGGAGGAACCCGTGGCGAAGCCGCGGGAGGGTGAGGGGTGATGAGCCGCATTGAGGCCCGATTTGCAGGGCTGCGGGCCACAGGACGCGCCGGCCTCATCACCTATTTGACGGCGGGTGATCCCGATCCCGACACCTCGGCCCGGCTGTTTGCCGGTCTCGTCGCGGCAGGTGCCGACCTGATCGAAATCGGCATGCCCTTTTCCGATCCGATGGCGGATGGTCCGGTAATCCAGGACGCGGGCCAGCGCGCCTTGAAGGCCGGCATGACGCTGCGCCGCACCTTGAGCATGGTCCGCGCCCTGCGCCGCGACGACGACGCGACGCCGATCGTGCTGATGGGCTATTACAACCCGATCTATCGCTATGGTGCTGAGGCGTTCGCGCACGATGCCGTAGCGGCCGGAGTCGATGGCGTGATCGTCGTCGATCTGCCGCCCGAAGAGGATACCGAACTGACCGGGCCGGCGCGCGCCGCAGGCCTCGACGTGATCCGGCTGGCGACGCCGACCAGCGACGAAAAGCGGCTGCCGTCGATCGTCTGCGGCGCCGGCGGCTTTGTCTATTACGTCGCGATCGCCGGGATTACCGGTACGCGCTCGGCCAACTCGGCCGAAGTGGCGGCTGCGGTCGAGCGGCTGCGGCGGTTTACCGATCTGCCGGTCGCGGTCGGCTTTGGCATCAAAAACCCGGAACAAGCCGCGGCAGTTGCGCGCGCCGCCGATGCCGCGGTCGTCGGTTCGGCGCTGGTTCAGCGCTTGGCGCTTAACCTCGATCCGAATGGGCGGGCTAAGCCGGCTCTTGTCGCTGCCGTTTTGGCTGATGTCAGCGCCCTCGCCACCGGCATTCGCGTTGCACGATTGCCGGACCGAACCGGCTGATCATGCACTCGGCCGGGCCGCGGTGCACGGCCACCGGGAACGGTCCGCGCGGGGCCTGCCGATTATTCACCCGGCCCGAGCAGTTCGCTAACTGCGTCAGGGAATCGAAAAGAGGGGCGCGACCCCGCAGCCGGTCAAAGCTGTCCTCCCCAGGCGTCTGACAAAGTTCAACTCCGCATTCGATTGTCAAGGCACCCGCCTTTCGGCCTGACGGTCATGATCGTTCGCCACCCAGTATATTCGCGATCCGACGGCAATAATCGCTAA
>JAFAOB010000320.1 GCA_019238055.1 Alphaproteobacteria bacterium | reverse complement strand
GCGCTTTGGTCGGTACAATACAGCGCGGGGCAGATACGGCTCCATCGCCGATTTGAACAGCGCTTTTAGTGCCCCCCGTTTCATTTTGACCGTATCCGGCAATGCCGCAGCCCATTCCACCATCTCATGATCAAGCAAAGGCGAGCGTGCTTCGAGACCATGGGCCATGCCGGCGACATCGATCTTCACCATCAGGTCGTCGGGTAAGTAGGTATGGATGTCGGCCCGATTGGCACCAGCGACCAAGCTGATATTGGAGGTGAAATAGGGGGCCAACAGCGATGCGGCCGACTGCTCGGCAAAACTGCACATCGCTTCCCCGTAGCCTGCGGTCTTGTTAGCATCGCTAAAGAATGCGAGTGATGGAAGATAACGCCGCGCCGGAAAGGAGACTGGTGCTCTCAGAATATCGCTGATTTGGCGCAGCTTGAAGCGCCGCTGCAATGCCGCTGGCGCCCTCTGAACGAGCCATCCAATACCGGTACGAGCAGGTTGCGGCACACCGTCGAGCCGCGCCAGCCAGTGCATCGCTTTGTAGCGGCCGTAACCGAGAAAGCACTCGTCACCGCCATCCCCGGTCAGCGCTACAGTAACCTCGCGGCGGGCCACTTCGGACACATACCAGGTCGGCACCGCCGATGGGTCGGCAAACGGCTCGCCGTAATGCCAGACAAGACGCGGCAGTACCGCAACGGCATCGGGCTCAACCACCAGTTCTCGATGGTCCGTGCCGTAACGTCGTGCAACCATGCGAGCATAGCGTGTTTCGTCATAGTGCTTGTCGGTGAACCCGATCGAAAAGGTCTTGGGTGGCCCGCCGGCAAGACGCGCCATCATCGCGACAACGGCAGATGAATCGACGCCACCGGATAAGAACGCGCCAAGCGGCACATCGGAAACAAGGCGCAGGCGGACCGCCTTCTCGAGCCGCTCGATCAGTTCGCGGCACAGCTCAATCGGTTTGCGCCGCAGGGTGCTCGACTCAGGGTAGGGCAGCTCCCAATAACGGACGAGTTCGGGTTCCCCGAGGCTCCCGTCTTCACGCATTGAGACAGTCATGTAATGGGCGGCCGGCAGTTTGTTGATGCCGGCAAAAGCGGTCAGCGGCGCCGGCACGTATTGCAGTGTCAGAAAACGATCGATCGCGTCGAGATCCGGTTCGCGCAGCAGCCCGGGCCAGGCATGAAGCGCTTTGATCTCGGAGCCGAAGATCAGAGCCGAGCGCAATCGCGTCCAATAAAGCGGTTTCTTGCCCAACCGGTCGCGTGCCAAGACCATCCGGCGGGTGCGGCGATCCCATATCGCCAATGCGAACATACCGCGCAGCCGACGAAAAATGCGAGGTCCCCAGGCGTGCCAGCCATTGACGATGACCTCAGTATCGCTGCGGCTGCGAAACCGATAGCCAAGGCCCACAAGATCTCGCCGGATTTCAGCGAAATTGTAGATTTCGCCATTATAGCTGATCCACACGCTGCCATCGTTGCTGGCCATTGGCTGATGCCCGGCCGGTGAAACATCGATGATTGCCAGGCGCGCATGAGCGAGGCCCGCCCGGCCATCGGTCCACACGCCCTCGTCATCGGGACCGCGATGGCGCAGCGGTGTAATCATTTCCCACAGCCTGCCATCGAGCTCGGCTGCCGGCATCGGCGTGCTGCTTAAAAAACCGGCAATTCCGCACATCTGGCATTCCTTGCGATAACCTGCCGCACTCTATCCCGAATTCGTTCCGGACACGGAGCCCCGAGCCGCACTCCTATAGCACAAGAGGTTTGAAACAAATCGCCGGTCGACACCGAATTAAGACAGGGCGTTTTGGAGGATGGGTGAGACGACGCTCAGCAAAGCGGTCTGGCCCAGCGTCAAGGTATTTCTGGTCGGTGTCAGAATCAGAGGCAGTAGGCGATTATTCGAAAATGATCGGCGACCGAGAATGAACCAGCGATCCCTATAGTGTCAATGTAGAACCCTATATGTCCCTAGCTTCAGGGTTTCTATGTGTCTATTGCATTAAAACCCGCTGAATGTAAGCAGCACATGTGGCCATTTTCGCGGGTTTGCGCTTTATGCCGGAGCGTTCGCGCACAGGTGGCACTCTTTAAGGAGAGTACGGCCGCATTCAAATCGAGGTGCTTGGTGTTTCGGAGTTCCCCTCAATCAGCGTTCCGATCAGCTGCAATAGAGCGCGATGTTCGGGATTTCTCGGCCCTCTGCTGAGGAACGCGCCGATGTCGATATGCGACGGCTGGCCGCCTGATAGGCAATTTGGCTCGTGCCGGATGAACACGTCTCCGGTGCCGGGATCGCGGCCCAGAAACCAGCGGTCCCCGTTCGAGCTGCTGTAAAGCTCCCTTATCTCGATCGCCATCGGCTGCTCCTTCGTTCGACACATGCGAATATGGTACGGCGGAGGTCACGGACATTGGTGAGCCGAGACACAAGCTCAGGCTTTCAGCCGAAAGGCGCTCGCTTGGCAGTGCATAAGCCGATGCCGGCCCAAACTGCATGCACTTACTCAGTCGATGGATGACTATTTGGACAGTTCTCATAGATGCGCGTAAGTCATTGGCTCGTCTATTCCACGTCTTCGACAGTGTCAAATGCTAATGATGGATCGACTCGGTTAAGATCCACCAGATTGGTGGATAAGCCTGTGGATAAGCCCACTCAGGGAAAGCTAAGGACTTTAGCAAAAATAACTTGAACACTGAAGGCATTTCCAGCACTCTTTTGGCATGGGGGATCCGGGGATCATCGGGAGCAAATATCGAGCGCTGGCGGGTCGGCTGGACGAGGCGACGCTGCGGCTTTGGGCTGCGGTGG
>JAFAOB010000392.1 GCA_019238055.1 Alphaproteobacteria bacterium | reverse complement strand
CCCAACAGAGAGGCGGCATATTTGACCGGCGCCGGGCTGGTCTCGGCGAACAGCGCGTCGTGGAGCGGGATCAGCCGCTCGTTGATTCGGCGCACGGTGCGGACCTCGCCGCGCTGCCAAGCCTCGTGCATCTCGGCGAGAAGCCGCGGCGCGACATTCGCAGTCACCGAGATGCAGCCGTCGCCGCCCTGCGCCAAATAGGCGACAGCGGTCGCATCCTCGCCCGACATCATCGCGAAATCAGAACCGATTTCAATCCGCATGCGCAACGGCCGGGCGAGATCGTTGGTTGCGTCCTTGACGCCGACGATGTTGGGCAATTTGGCGAGCCGGGCCATCGTCGCATTGCTCATATCGACCGACGATCGACCCGGAATATTGTAGATCACGATCGGAAGATCGACCGCGTCGTGGATCGCCTTGAAGTGCTGATAAAGACCTTCCTGCGTCGGCTTGTTGTAATAGGGGCAGACGATCAGTGCCGCGGTGGCCCCGGCTTCCCTGGCCATGCGCGTCAGCTCGATCGTGTGTGCGGTCGAATTCGAGCCGGTTCCGGCGATCACCGGCACCCTGCCGTTGGCGACTTCGGCGCATAAGGCGATGACCCGCTCCTGCTCCCTATGGCTCAATGTCGGGGCTTCGCCGGTGGTGCCGGTCGGGACCAATCCGTGTGTCCCCTGTTCGACCTGCCAGGCGACAAAATCCTGAAACTTGGTCTCATCAACGCCGCCATTGCGAAATGGAGTGATCAGCGCGACGAAGGATCCCTTGAACATCGTTCCCTCCCAGCAGGCAGCCTCGCACCTACGATAATCCTCACCGTGGCGGGCTTCAACATTACCGGATGACATCCCATCCGCGCAGCAATAGCGCGACAGGCGGCTCGCGCTTGCTTTTCCCGAGGAAAATCTGTTATTAGATTTGCCCCAACTTTGATTCGGCAAGGACGGGGGGCCACCTTGCTACTGACGAATCGCTTGCTGTCCATGAGCCGCTTGGTGCTTTGCCTTGCGCTGGCATTCGCCGTGACCGCAGCGCAAGCACAAACGTTGTCCTCCGCCGATCTGGCGGTAACCCGCGCGGCTGTTATCGCGGGGCAAGCCGGCGATTGGAGCCGTGCCTACAGCGCTGCGGCGTTAATCGGCGATCCGCTTCCGCTCAAGATGCTGCGCTGGCTCGACTACGCCAGCCCCGGCGCGCCCGGCCGGTTTGCCGACATTGCCGACTTCATCGAAAAGAACCCGGATTGGCCGCATCAGAAGGCGCTGCGGCAGCACGCCGAAGAGGCACTTTGGGGAGAGAGCGACGCGATTGCTGCCGCCTGGTTCAAAACCCACCCGCCGGTCAGCGCCGCCGGTCAGGTCCGAGCCGCCGAGATCGTGTTAAATTCGGGCGATATCGCGGGCGGCACCGCAGCACTGCGCGCAGCATGGATCAACGGCGGTTTCAACCCGCCCGATGAGAAGCGATTTCTCGCAGCTCATGGCGCGGCGATTGGCCCTCAGGACGATGAACTCCGCCTCGACCGGCTGCTCTGGGACGGCAAGATCGAGGCGGTCCGGCGGATGCTCTCTCGCGTCCCCCCGGATTACCGGGCCTTAGCCGAGGCGCGTTTGGCTCTGGCACTGCAGGCTCCCGCAGCCGATCTGCTCGTCACCCGGGTGCCGGCGCAACTTCAGACCGATTCCGGTCTGCTCTATCAAGAGCTGCGCTGGCGTCGCGAAAAGGACATGATTGATGCCGCAGTCGGGATCCTGCGCGCCAATCCGGGCGATCCGCTCCATCCCGAGGCGTGGTGGCATGAGCGCCAGATTGTTGCCCGGCGCCTCCTCGCCGGCGGCAATTTCGATCTCGCCTATCAAATCGCAGCACAACACGGTGTTCTCAGCGGCAAGGACTACGCCGATGCCGATTTTCTGCTCGGCTATATCGCATTGCGCTTCAAAAAGGATCCGGCGCTCGCGTTCGACGATTTCGCGCACATTCTGACCCGCGCCGACACGCCCTATGCAAAGGCGCGCGCCGCTTATTGGGGCGCGCGCGCGGCCGAGGCCGAAGCCAAGCCCGACCTCGCCAAGAAATGGTATGCCGCTGGTGCCGAACATATGGCTACGTTTTACGGACAGCTTGCGGCACACCAGCTCGGCGACGACGCCCCGCCGCATCCGGTGCCCGAGCCTGTTCCGACGAGTGCCGAGCGCGCCGCTTTCGACAATGACGAGGTCGTGCGCGCCGCGATGATCTTTTTTGCGATTGGCGACCGTCAGCACAGCAAAGACTTTTTGATGCATCTGGCAGATCACGCCAAGACGCCGACCCAATTTGCCATGCTCGCGACGCTCGCCGAACAGAACGGGCGCCTCGATCTTGCGATCTCGGTCGCCAAGCGCGCGATCGTTGCCGGAACGCCGCTGATGATCCACGGCTATCCGATCATCGTATTGCCGGCCGGCGGTACAATCGAGCCGGCGCTGCTGTTTGCCATCATCCGGCAAGAGAGCGGGTTTGATGTCGGTGCTGCGAGCCCGGCCGGCGCGCGCGGACTGATGCAGCTCATGCCGGGTACGGCGAGCGTGATGGCCGGCAAGCTCGGCGAGCCGTTTTCCCTGCCGCGGCTGACGATGGATGGAATCTATAACGTCGATCTCGGCCGCGGTTATTTGCAGACTCTGATCGAAGATTTTGGCGGGTCCTACGCGCTGGCGATCGCGTCTTACAATGCCGGCCCGGGGCGTATTCGGCAGTGGCTCGCCGAATATGGCGATCCGCGCGGCGGCAAGATCGACATGGTCGACTGGATCGAAACCATTCCGATCGACGAGACGCGGCTTTATGTCCAGCGCGTGCTCGAAAATCTGCAGGTCTATCGCGGGCAAAACGGCCGCAACGCGGCCTTCTCACTGGTCAGCGATCTCGCCCGCTGACACCATTTGCGATGGAGAATCAATTGTGGCTGTGGTCCTTACCCGCGGCTGCTTGTGTGGAGCGGTGCGCTACGAATATGCGGGCGAGGTCGGACCGGCGAGTTATTGCCATTGTGCCGACTGCAGAAGAGCGACGGGGAGTGCTTTCAACGTCGGCGTCAAGGTCTCCGCTCGTCAATTTCGCATCACCCAAGGTGATCTCAAAGGTTTCACAAAAACTGGCGACAGCGGCAATGAATTGACCCGCCATTTCTGTCCCGAATGCGGTTCGCCGCTGTTTACATCTTCGCCGCGACATCCAGATTTCTATTTCCTCAAAGCAGGCTGTCTGGACGATCCCGGCGTGGTCCGGACAACCCACCAAAGCTGGGTGGCATCACGGGTCGACTGGGCCGTAATCAGCCCAGATTTGCCTGCTTTCATCAGGTCTTCTTCGGCAATTGCGGAGACCGGCTAATCGCCGGGAACAGATCGTTCCCGGCTCTATTCTTCGTCACCCCCGCGAGCGTGATGCTCGGCCGCCCCCAAGTGCCCGCCTTGCGAGGTTATAATCAGATCGGAGAGTCCTTAAAAATCGTCGCCCCCGCGACAGCGGGGCCCAGAGCAAGCGACTGAAATCCCTGGATTCCCGCTTGCGCGGGAATGACGAAATGAGGTGTTTCCGAGGGCGGGAAGCAATTTCCTGACGACCTCTTTCGCGGGCACGACGCGAACGAGGCGGGATCATGTATCAGCATTAAGAAATTAGGGAGCGAGCTCGACGACGCTGTCATCTTCGAGCCTTCCTTGGGCGCGATATTGGCCAATCTTTTCGAGCAGCGGCCAGTCCGATATCGCATACAGCACAGCGTCGGCCGCGCCCCGGTTCGAGTGCCGGCGCCAGGCAAAGCCGGGCACGACGAATATGTCGTTGCGCTCCCATTCAAAGGTCTGACCGGAGACTTCCGTTGTTCCGCTGCCCTCGATGACTTGGTAGAGCGTGCCGGCAGTTTCGCGCTTGAACCGCGTCGCTTCACCAGGTCGCAACAGCATTGCCCGATAATCGAGGGTTGGAAATACCGAAGCCCCGGTCACCGGATTGACAAAACGCAGCGTGACCGCGTCGTAGGGGTCCGGGGCTTCGCTGCGCAGATCGTCGAGTGCCGCGCGGACATCGGCGCCGCGGTAGTGGAACATTGGTGACGTGCCAAGCCCAAAGCCGCGGCGATTGGGTGTGAAAGCGGGCATCAGCCCGCCTTTGCCGTAAAGGCGTTGCGAATAGCCGTCCGATTGTGTGACCGCCTGCGCCCGGGCATTGCCCTCGATGGCACCGGGATAGTGTTCGTCGAGCCACACACAATCGAGAAATTCCATCAATGGGAAATCGAGAACATCGATCCACACCACCGGATCGGCCCCGTCATTGCCGTGGTCGTGCCAGGTGCCATTCGGTGTCAGGATCAAATCGCCGCGCGCCGCAACGCAGCGCTCGCCTTCGATCGTCGTGTACCCGCCATTTTCCGACAGGATCGTGCGGCTGGCGTTGGGGGTGTGGATATGAACCGGAGCCACATCGCCCGGATTGTAGATTGACACCGCGCACCGCATCGTGCTGGTGACCTGCAGCCGCCCGCCAAGGCCGGGATTGGTCAGCAGAAACTGCTGGCGTTCGGCAAACTCGATCGGCGACACATCGGCGTTGCGGGCGATTTCGGCGATCCGATCGAGATAGGGACCGATCTCGCGCCAGCGCCAGTGGTGGGCGAGCGGCTTCAGTTGCGCCGCCCCGACCCGGCCGGCTGCGACGCGACCGCTTGCCGCGAGCCCGGTTTCGCGGAACCACGGGCGCTGAGCCGGTGCGTTCGCCTCGGTGCGCAGCCAGATGTGAAACTGCGACGCATCGGCGTTCAACTGCTCCATCGCCTGCCGCGCACCAAGACTCCGCGCCTGTGCCGCTGTCGTCATGTTCCTTGCTCCCATTACTGCTCGGACAGCGTCAGCGCTCGCATCAACAACACGAGGTCCTTGACCAGCCCTTCATCGCGCTCGATCGCGTATTCGCTCCGAGCTGTCTTGTCCTTTTCGAGCACCATCAACAGAGCCGGATCATCAGTCTCGAAAATGCGCAGATTGCGACCGTCGTGATCGAGTTCGGCGATTTTCGTTTTGAGCGATACGCTCGGCAACCGGTCGCATACATCGATCAGTTCGATCAGTCCTTCGACCGTTATGCCGGCTGCTTCAACCTCTTTGCGGACCGCATCGGCGGCCGCCTGTTGCGCCCGCCGCTGCTCCGCCCGGAGGCGGGCCTCTTCGTCCGCCTTTTTGCGATATTCCTGATAATGCGGCGCGATCCGCTGCAAGAAGACGGCGGTTGGCAGTTCCTGTGTGTCGATCCAGCTTTTGGCTTTGGTCCAGGTCGTGGCGAGCCATTCGCGCACCCCGAGATCACGGATCTCGCGCAGCCGATCGGCGCGCAACGAGGCGGCCCAGCGGATCTGCGTCGGCGCCCCCGTCAACCTCGCCAGGTTGCCTGGCTCGGTGGCGGGTGTTGCCGGCGGGGCGTGGCTGGAGCCGGCGGTCGCGACCTCGCCATTCGCGTGGCGCGTCTTCGCCAGCTCGAATTGGCGGCGATATTCCGCCTCCCATTCGTCGCTGTCCTCGCTTGGGACAAAACCGCGATTGTCCCAGAAAAAGCGGGTGGTCTCAGCGATCGCCTCCTCTCTGACGAGCTTGAGATCCATGGCTTCGGCCCTCCTCTTTTTGCCGATTTTTCCCGACGGTATCATGACCGGCGACAGCGATGCGAGCCGCACCGTTTGCCCCGCGTCGGACTGAGGAGAACGCAGATGATCAAGAGCGTTGGGCTGTTGACCCGCAAGGACGGGCTCAGCCACGAAGATTTTGTCAAGCATTGGTTCGAAATCCACGCGCCATTGGCGCACGCCGTGCCGGGTGTGCGCCGTTATGTGCAGTCGCATATCTTGGGCGAGCGGACGCGGCCCGACATCCCGACCACGGATATCGAAATCGACGGCATCGCCGAGCTTTGGTACGACGATCTCGAAGCGATGGAACGCGCCAACGCCACCCCCGAGGCCAAACGCCTGCATGCTGACGGCGCGTTGTTTATCGGCCACATAAAGAGCTACGTGGTCGAGGAGAAAGTCATTATCCCCGTACCGCCGGAGTGATCGCAATGCGTCATTATCTTTCTGGTTTTAGTAATGAACAGGCGAGCGAGGCTTTGCCGGGTATGTTGCCCGAAGGTCAGAATGCTCCGCAGCGCCATCCGCGCGGCCTCTACACCGAGCAGATTTCGGGCACTGCTTTCACCGCGCCGCGAAAAGACAACCGCCGCTCCTGGCTTTACCGCATCCGGCCATCGGCGGCCCACCCGGCCTATCGCCGCATCGATAACGGCCTCATGCGCAGCGCGCCATTTGAGGAGGCTGAGCCGCCGCCCAACCGGCTGCGCTGGGCCCCCCTGCCCTTCCCCGAAACCCTTGCCGATTTCATTGATGGTCTGGTGACGATAGGCGGCAACGGTGATGCCGGGCTACGCTCGGGGATTGCCGCGCATGTCTATTGCGCGACGAAGCCGATGGAGCGGCGGGTGTTTTTTAACGCCGACGGCGAATTGCTGATTGTGCCGCAGCAAGGACGCGTATTGCTCGGCACCGAGTTCGGCGAGATCGAGGCCGCACCAGGGGAGATCGCCGTGATCCCGCGCGGCGTCAAATTCCGCGTCGGCCTGCTCAACGGCAAAGCCTGCGGCTATCTCTGCGAAAATTACGGTGAACTGTTCCGTCTGCCGGAATTGGGAGCGATCGGAGCCAATGGGCTCGCCAATCCGCGCGACTTTCTGACCCCGGCCGCGGCCTATGAGGAGCGCGACGAGCGGTTTGAGGTTATCGTCAAATTCGCCGGCAATCTGTGGGCGACCGAAATCGATCATTCGCCGCTCGATGTCGTCGCCTGGCACGGCAATTACGCACCGTACAAATACGATCTCGCGCGCTTCAATACTTTGGGGACGATCAGCTTTGATCATCCCGATCCGTCGATCTTCACGGTACTGACGGCGCCATCCGAAATTCCGGGTACCGCCAATTGTGACTTTGTAATCTTTCCGCCGCGCTGGCTGGTGGCCGAGCATACGTTTCGGCCGCCATGGTTTCACCGCAACGTCATGAACGAATTCATGGGGCTCGTGCACGGCGTTTATGACGCCAAGACCGAAGGCTTTGTGCCGGGCGGCATGTCGTTGCACAATTGCATGTCCGCCCACGGCCCCGACGCTATGACCTATGAGAAGGCGAGCACTGCCGAATTGCAGCCGCAAAAGATCGAAAACACGCTCGCCTTTATGTTTGAGGCACGGTTTCCGATCCGTCCGACGCGGTTTGCCTTGGAAACGCCAGCATTGCAGCGCGATTACGACGCCTGTTGGCGGGATCTGAGAAAATTGTTCAACGGGTAGAGCGAGTGTTGAAACTGCGCTCATAGCTGTTTACCATAACTGCTGCAGGTCAGCAGACAACTTGGCCCCACCCATGCCTGCCGGCCCCCGCGGGCCCGTTATGGACGCTCGTCCGAGGTGGGGGACCCTTGTGCGGCCTCTTATACCAGGTCGATACCTGACAGGTGTCGCCGCTGGCGAAAATACCGATTGAAAGACGGGTTCAGACGCAAAGCTGCACCTGGTCGCGATGAATCGGAAGCCCCGCGGAGCGGCTGACAACCCGATGTGTTTAAGCTTGGTAACCGCGACACGGAGGATGCAATGAGCGAAGTGAAATTCGGGGATCAGGCGACGGTGGATCAGAGCACAAATGCGGCCGAAACCATCGCCCGAGCATCGAGCGATGTGGTCCGCGAGACCAGCGAGAGGGCTATCGAACAGGCGCGCGAAGGCTCGAGGCGTGCGGCTGCTGCCTCGACCGCCGGTGCCGAGGCGGCGATGCGCACCGGCTCTTCGCTGGCCGAAGGAATGCAGGATATCACCCGCGCCTGGGCGCGATATGCGGAGGAGGTCATGCGCCAAACCTCGGAGGCGAGTCGGGCGCTGATCGGGTGCCAAAGCCTCAGCGAGATATTCGAAATCCAGTCGCGGCTGCTGCGCGGCAATATGCAGGCGTTTTTGGACCAGAGCAGCGAAATGGCCGAGATTGCCGGCCGCATGGCAACACGCCCGTTGCAGGCCTTGAAGCAGGCGGGCGAGGCCCAGTCCGCCCGTTAAAAGACCTGGTTTGGCGCTCGGCGATACTCCCGCTTGATTATTCGCCGCCGGACCATCGGACATCCGGCGGCGACTTCAGCCGAGACCGAATCGATAATTGCCGATGCCGAGTAGCTCCCTGCACCCGGCGTGATCTCGATCTGTGTCGCCGATCGCGCCGAACACAGATCGCATGGCGCTAGCCTGTGAGCGCCGGAAGCAGCCAAACGACCCAGATCGCGAGCGCCAGAAAGGGCCCAAAGGGCAGCGCCGAAGACGCCGCGAGACGCACGCCGGCAATTCGCATAACGCCGGCCGCGCACAGCCCGGCAAACGCTGCAATGAGGATGACTTGCGGCAATGCCACAGCCCCCACCCAGGCCCCGGCCGCCGCCAGCAGTTTGGCGTCCCCCTGCCCGAGCCCGTCGCGGCCTCGCAGTCTCCGGTAGAGAAAGGCGAGACCGCGAAAGAATATATATCCCCCTGCTGCGCCAAGAGCCCGGCTCGCCAGTTCGCCGGGCGCCAAGACCAGTGCGGCGACCAGCCCGGCGATCACCAGCGGCAAGGTCAAAGGATCCGGCAACAGCCAGTGCCGCGCATCGATCCAGGCGAGCGCCAGCAGCCACCAGCCGAGTAGGCAGTCGAGCCATATCTCGATTCCCTGGTCGAGAAGGGCCGCCATCACGGCGATCGACAGGGCCGCAAGTTCGACCCCGGGATAGAACCAGCCAAGCCACTGCCGGCAGATGCGACAGCGGCCTCGCTGTGCGATCCAACTGATGAGCGGCACGAGGTCACGCGCGGCAAGCGGTGCATTGCAGCCCTCACAGCGCGAGCGCGACCAGACGACGGATCTGCCCTCCGGCAGTCGACGGATCAGCACGCCGAGAAAGCTGCCGATGATCGGGGCAACCAGCACAGCGCTCCAGCCGACGGCGTCAATATCACTCGCTCGGTCGAGCCACGCCGCCGCAAACATCAACTCCCGCTCCAAATATCAATCGATTATTGTCATAGCTCGGGGATATTAGAGCATTGAAACGGCGGGATCGCGCAACCATGACGCTTGAGGCCATTGCGGCAACTCGGACGCTCGACCCGATCGCTACGACCGCAAGGTTGGCGCCGATAGCGGTCCCGGAGCAGCAAAACGCTGACAATGCGCTGGCTCGGCTCGGGCCGGCGTTGATCGAGAGCGGTGCGCTCGATCAACGGACCCTCGAACGGGCGCGCCGCGTCGCGGCTGAAACCGGCGGCCGCCTCGATCGGGTATTGACCCAGCTCGGTCTGATCAGCGAACGCGGTCTCGCCGAGGCCCTGGCCCGGCTGGTCTCCGCGCCGCTCGTTGCAGCGGCAGATTACCCCGATGAACCGCTTTTTGTCGATCGGCTGCGGCCCAAATTTTTGCGCAAGGCACACGCGCTGCCGATCGCCGACCAGAGCGACCGGGTGGTCCTGGCCATGGTCGATCCGCTCGATGTGTTTGCCCGCGACGCCGTGGCGGCAGCACTGTGCCGGCCGGTCGTGATTGCGGTCGCGGTGCCGATCGAGCTCGAGGCAGCGCTCGATCGGCTCTATTCGGAGCCGGTCGAAGCGGGCGATGCGGAGGCGATGCTGGACGAGGTGGTCAGCGATGCCGAGCCCGCCGAGGAGGATGCCGAGCGTCTAAAGGACCTCGCCAGCGAGGCGCCGGTGATCCGGCTGGTCAATCAGATGATTGCGCGCGCGGTTGAAACACACGCTTCGGATGTGCACCTCGAGCCATTTCCTGATCGGCTTCGGGTTCGGTATCGCTATGACGGTGTCCTGCACGAAGTCGAGCCGCCGCCGGCGCGGCTGCAGGCCGCCGTCATCTCGCGCGTCAAGATCATGGCGCGGCTCGACATCGCCGAGCGCAGACTGCCGCAAGATGGCCGCATCAAATTGACGGTTCGCGGCCACGAAATCGATTTCCGCGTGTCGACGATGCCCGCGCTTTACGGCGAAAAGGTCGTGCTGCGCGTTCTCGACCGCACCGCAGTCGATTTCGACTACGAAAAACTGGGTCTGCCCGAGGATGTCCGGGAAGGTCTCGAACGGGCATTCGAATTGCCGAACGGAATGGTGCTGGTCACCGGCCCGACCGGCAGCGGCAAAACAACAACGCTCTACACCGGGCTGACCAAACTCAACACGATCGAGCGCAATGTCGTCACCGTCGAAGACCCGATCGAGTATCAACTGACCGGCATCAACCAAATTCAGGTGCGACCGCAAATCGGCCTCAATTTTGCGACTCTGCTGCGCTCGATCCTGCGGCAAGATCCGGACGTGATCATGATCGGTGAGATCCGCGATCTCGAAACCGTGCAAATCGCAGTCCAAGCGGCGCTGACCGGTCATCTCGTATTGTCGACCGTGCACACCAACTCGGCCGCGGCGACGATGACCCGCCTGCGCGACATGGGTCTCGAAGATTATTTAATGACCGCGACATTGAAGGCGGTCCTTGCGCAACGCCTGGTGCGGCGGCTGTGCCATAACTGCCGGGAGCCGGAGGCGGCGCCCGCGCCATTGCGCGAGCGCTTTGGCCTCGACCGGCTGGCCGGCAATCGTCCGATCACGCTCTATCATCCGCGCGGCTGTCCGGAATGCCGCGGCACCGGTTTTCGCGGTCGGCGGGCGATTGCCGAGCTCCTGATCCCGAACCGTGCGACCGATCGGCTGATTTTGGAGGGGGCCGACGACTCGATGATCGAACGCGCTGCCGTCGAAGGCGGCATGCGGCCGATCTTTGACAGCGGGATGCTCGCCGTACTCGACGGCGACACAACCATCGAAGAGGTGGTCCGCTGCATCCGCGCCGATGTCTGACGCCGATGTCTGAGATGATCTATGGCCCGCACCCTCCGCTGATCGCAGGGCACACTTGTAAGGACTGCTGTCGATGAGCCCGGTACCGGAAGCCTGAGATGCCCTCGTTCCGGTGGTCTGCGATCAATGGCGGCGGTGAGGTCGTGCACGGCGTCATGGACGGGCCCGACCGCGCCTGGGTCGTGGATCGTCTGCAGCGGCAAGGGCAAACCGTGCTGCGCGCCGATCCGGCCAACCTGCGCCGCGGTCTCGGCGATCTGTTGCAGATCGAACTCGGCGGTGCGCGCGGGCTCGACAAAAATGCGGTGACCGAAGTTACGCGCGAGCTCGCGATCATGCTCGCCGCCGGGCAGGATCTCGATCGCGCTTTGCGCTTTGTCGTCGACAACACGCGCAGCGCTCGCACCCGCACGATTCTCGGCCGGGTGCGCGACAAGGTGCGCTCCGGCAGCTCGCTCGCCGCGGCACTCGCCGGCGAGCCGCGGAGCTTTTCAAAGCTCTATATTGGGATGGTACGGGCTGGCGAAGCAGGCGGGGCATTGCCGTCGACGCTCGACCGGCTTGCGGACCTACTCGAGCGCGAACGCGCCCTGACCGCGAGCCTGAGGGCGGCGATGATCTATCCCGCGTTGCTCGCGCTCGCGGCCGAGCCGCGGAGCTTTTCAAAGCTCTATATCGGGATGGTGCGGGCTGGCGAAGCAGGCGGGGCATTGCCGTCGACGCTCGACCGGCTTGCGGCCCTGCTCGAGCGCGAACGCGCCCTGACCGCGAGCCTGCGGGCGGCGATGATCTACCCCGCATTGCTCGTCCTCGCAGCAATCGGCTCGATCTTTTTGCTGCTCGATTATGTCCTGCCGCAATTCACCCCGATCTTCGAGGAAGCGGGCGCGCAATTGCCGACAGCCACAAGGGTCTTGATGACCATCGGCACGATTGTCGGGGTTGCGTCGCCGTGGTTGCTGGCGGCCATCGTAATTGCCGCGGTCGTTATCCGCCATCTGCTGACGATACCCGACTATCGAATCCGCTTTGATCGGATGCTGTTGCGAGTACCGGTTTTCGGAACCCTGATTCGCGAAATATTGGCAGCACGACTGACGCG
>JAFAOB010000387.1 GCA_019238055.1 Alphaproteobacteria bacterium | reverse complement strand
GACCGGAGCCAAGATGATCAAGGCGTTTCAAGATGGCCGCATCATGGCCGATTTTCGCTTTATCAGCCCGAACGAGCGTAACGAGGTGACCGCAGGTCGCGACGATCAGGTTGCCATTTATGAGAGCCCGACCTTGCTGAACCTGCTTGTCGTGTTCAATACCAAGCGCCCGCCTTACGATGATGTGCGGGTTCGGCGCGCCCTGTCGCTCGCCATCGATCGCTGGGGAGCCGCCCAAGCTCTCTCTCAAAAAACCGTGCTTAAGTTTGTCGGCGGCTTATTGCGGCCCGGCTTTAGCATGGCGACGCCGGAGGCCGAACTCGAGAAGCTTCCCGGCTATTCGCACGACGCCGCCTCTGCCCGTGCCGAAGCAAAACGGCTGCTCGCCGAGGCTGGCGCGCAAGCGCTCACGGTAAAACTGACCAATCGTGATCTTCCGATGCCGTGGATCCCGGGAGGCGATTACGTCGCCGCTGCATGGCGCGAGGTCGGGCTTAATGTCGACCAGCTAAAGTTGAGTTTGAAGGACTGGACCGACGCACTTGCCGCCGGCAATTTCGAGGCCGCAATCGATTTTGCCGGTGATTATTTTGACGATCCGACACTGCAGCTGACAAAATATGTGTCGCGCGATCTCTCTCCGGGGAATTACTCTTTATCGACCGACCGCTTCCTTGACGCACTCTACATTGGCCAAGCGGTGACAGCCGACCCCCGCAAGCGCACATTGATCGTCCGAGAGTTTGAGCGCCAAGCATTGACCAAGGCTTATACGGTTCCGCTGCTTTGGTACAATCGTATCGTGCCGACTACTGCCAATATCAAAGGCTGGAATATTACGCCGAGCCAATATATCGGTCAGGATCTGGCGGATGTTTGGCTCGATGCTTGAACTGTCTTTTATGAAGGTCAGGATTGGTTGAGATATTATTGATGTTGATTGACGACATCACGATCATGACAGGTCGGGGGCAGCGGGTTGTGCTTCGCCGCCACACGTCAGTTGCGTTCAGTTCGGCCGACAAAATGGCGCAGCTCTGGTAGGTTCGAATGAGATCTCTCGATCCAATAGGCGGTTCGATCTCGGTCGTCGGCGCGCCCGCCGCGCGGTTAGGGTGGCAAAGTGTTGCCGGGAGAGTGCTGCTCCTGCTTTGTCTGATGTATCTGATCTTCTATGTCGATCGGGTTAACATCTCGACTGCTGCGCCGCTGATCAAGCGCGATCTTGGCCTCAGCAACACTGCGCTCGGCTTCGCGTTTTCGGCCTTCGCTTACCCCTATGCATTGTTCCAGCTGATCGGCGGTTGGCTTGGCGACCGGTTTGGACCGCGCTGGACGCTCGGCATCTCGGGCCTGATCGTATGCATCTCAACGGCGTTGACGGGAGCTGTCGGTGGCTTGGCCGCACTCGTCGCGGTTCGTGTGGCACTCGGCTTTGGCGAGGGAGCGGCCTTCCCGACAGCGACGCGGGCAATGACCACTTGGCTGCCGGCCAGCCGATGGGGGTTCGCGCAGGGGATAACGCATTCCGCATCACGCATCGGCAATGCGCTGACGCCGCCGCTAATCGCCTGGCTGATAATGGTGCTGTCTTGGCGCGGCTCGTTTGTCGTGCTCGGCGCCGCGAGCCTGGTTTGGATGACGGTATGGGTTTGGTTCTTCCGCGACGATCCCCGCACGCACCCCAAGATGACGGCAGCGGAACTTGAAGGACTTGCGCTGACCCGAAGCAGGGCCGCTCGCCCGAAGGTGCCCTGGCTTCGTCTTGCACCCCGAATTCTCCCGGTGACCGCGGTGGATTTTTGCTATGGCTGGACACTATGGTTGTTTCTTAGCTGGATCCCGTCGTTCTTCTTCCACAACTTCCACCTGAACCTGGCGCATTCGGCGCTGTTTTCTTCGGGTGTCTTCCTGTCCGGGGTCGTTGGCGACACGCTTGGCGGCGTCGTCAGCGACCGCATTTTAAAGCTGACCGGCAATCTGCGCCGGGCACGCTGTGGGGTGATCGCCGGCGGTTTGTTTGGCGGGTTTCTTTTCATGATCCCGGTGGTTCTGGTGCACGATCTTGCTGTCGTCGCAGTGTGTCTGTCGCTGGCGTTCTTCTGCGTCGAACTGGTTGTCGCTCCAATTTGGGCGGTACCGATGGACATCGCCCCTGCTTACGCCGGCTCAGCGAGCGGCATCATGAATTTCGGCTTTGGTATCGCCGGAATTATTTCGCCTTTTGTGTTCGGCTATGTGATCGATGTGACCGGCAGCTGGACCGTTCCATTCCTCGCCTCAATCGGGCTGCTGCTGGTCGGGGCGGCGCTGGCGCTTCGACTGCGGCCGGATCAGCCGCTGCTTGTCCCATCCGGCGCCGGCTGAAGCTGGAGCTCGGAAGACGGATCCAGGGTGCGGTCGGTTCCCGGGCGGTCTGCCCGGGCAACCCTATCGGATCGGGTCATTGGTGCGTTGCGTTGCCGGCGGTTTAACCCAAAGGCAAACAGCATGCGTTCCGAGGTCGCCGGGCTCGCGCGGTGGCATCGGGGCTGCTTATAGTGGCATCGATTTCAAGAGGAGATTGACATGGCACAGAGCAGACGAAGCAGACCAACGGTTTCGGTTGCCCCGGCACGTCCGCCGCTATTGGCACCGCCGCCGCTGGTCGCACCATTGATCCCGCCGATGCATGTCGTCGATTTGATGACCGAAGCCGGATCGGCGATTTTCGGCGCGCAATGGCGGGCCCGCGAGGCCAAGATCATCGAGTGCCCGGCACTCGCCGATGCGATGCCCGAATTCAAAACCACCTATGATGTCGAGCCGCATGCCGAGGAACGCGGCTACGACGATTCTGATTGGTCGATCGTTCCGGCGACGGAACTCGGCGCCAAGCGCGGCGGCGGCATGGTCTCGTTTTGCTGGTTTCGCGCAACCTTGACGATTCCGGTCAATGCCGGGGGGTTCGACACCGCGGGTGCGATGGTGGTGCTGCGGGTCAATGTCGACGATTATGCCGAAATCTGGGTCAATGGCGAAATGCCGCGGGCGGCCGGGCGGCCGAGCCCGGGTGCGATCCAGGGCTTCAACATGCCGCATCGCCTGGTCCTCGCCAATCCCGTTGCTCCCGGCGAGAAATTCGAGATCGCGGTGTTCGGGATCAACGGCCCGATATCGGCGGCCCCGGCAAATTTCCTGTGGTTCCGCGAGGCGAAGGTCGAATTCTTCCGCTGACCCACAGGCCGGCCTGACCAGCCGAAATTTCCCGGCGGATGGCTAATGCCGCGAGAAGCAAAGGGGGAAATCGCCACTCTGCTCACTATGCTTCGGATGCCTGTGCGATATGCCGATAAGACGGCGAGGGTGAGCAGAATCCTCTTCGAGGTCGAACACCAGAAACTTTGTGCAGACGCGGCGGAGCATGAGAACAAATTGCAAGAAAAGCATCTGAAGCAAGTATAGAATATATATATATAGTCATTCGCAATAATTTCCATATGATCTAACGATATCTGCAAGAGGCGTTGCCGGCGGGGCGTCCTGGCAGCGTTTCTTGATGTTGGTGAGGTCGGGTTCGATGCGGCTGAGGTCAGGGCCGTAGGCAAGAAGAGAATGTGATGGCCGTATTGGTGAGCGATGGTGTCCGTGCAAAATACAAATGTCAGTGGTTTCACCAATTTAAAAATGTCAGTGCTCTGAGCTCGGGCGGCAGGCGGGCGCGGAGCCTCGGCGTAGCGCAGAGCCCGACCGCCGTCCGCAACGCGGACGGGTGCGACCGCTCCCGGTACTTTGCCGAGCAGGCCTCGGGCCCGCTTGGCTCGTAGAAGAGGTCAGGCGACTTTGACTGGCGATAAGCGGTTCGCTATCTGCGCCAATCGCGCGCGTGATGCGACGAATGGCAAAGCATCAAACTGGAGGCCACACAGGCCCTTTCCATAACCGATGGGCCAACGTGAAGGACTTAACCGAGTTCGCGCATCACATTAATAACCGAGGTTCACTCACCGTGATGCTCGGCTGGCATGAAAGACGAAGCGCCCCAAAGGTCTCGTGACTTGCCTAAGCTGGCTCAGAGTTTGGGCGGCGAGTGGCCCGATGCCTGGAACGTTGTGGATCGCTGTCTTGAGGCGGTCCCTTACGGCTCCGGATTGGGCAACAGTGCACGTACGGCACAATATGTCATCACCGGGCTTTCTCAAGCCGCGCAAAACACGCCGAAACGTTTCCGATCGATACAGGTCCTCGAAGCGGTCCCGCTTGAGATTACCGAGCACGTGCTCTGCCGACCAATCCATGCAACACAGCACCACGTCGCCATTTGGCAGCAATACATTTTGATAGATGCGGTCGCAACGGAGCTTGCCGTTTGGTTTGGCTGCTGTCGTGACCGGTGTTGACATTCTTGCCTTTACCTTCTCGGTATTGAGATTTCCGGCGCGATCTTGGATCTGGAATTGCGCGAAATCGGCGGCATGCTGTCGCAGCCAGGCGCCCACCACCGGGTGCACCTCGTTGCCGTGAAAATGAAAGTCGGTGATTATGCCTGCTGTTACGAGGTCGGAGAGCAATGAGAAATATTTGTCGTTGATGGCCAAATTCATGGCCTTTTCGGCGGACGGGAGATGGATCTGAAATTCATAATACGCGAGCTTGGATAACCTCCTGATATCCTCACGCGTCATCCCTGCCAGCGTTGTACTAATGTAGATCGGATGTCCGCGACGAGCGGCGTACTCGATCATGTCCATGCACCGAGGATTTAAGAACGGCTCGGCAAAACCAGTAAAATGTACCACAACGCGTTTGGGAATTTTCTCGATGTATGTCTTGAAGTCGTCATACCTCATCATGCGATCCGCACCGAAATAGCGGTGGCTGATCTTGTCTTGCGGACAATAGACACACGCGACCCTGCAGCCGACCATCGTCGTGATTTCCAGGTGCCGCACTTTCAACGTAGCCTCCGTGAGAAGGAGTTGAAGCCACATTGCAAGCCGGTTCGGCTTGAAGTGGTCTCTCGGGTTGGTTCAAACTTGAAGAAACAAGTGTCCCGCTGATCGCGACAGCGCGGCCCACTGTGACGCCTAGATGCGCAATTGGAGCCATTCACTGGCGGTTCCGGAATAACGCTAGTGAGGATGGTTCACATGATCGATATCTGCCCTGCGCTTGTTGGGCTGCAACTCGCTAAGTGATGGTGGTGGCAGCCCTGAGACCGGTAGTCCGGCACGCAACGGCATTAAGAGCGAGGCGAACGGCTTCATAGAGCGCTTTCCCTTTTGCTCGGGGCAGCTAATGCCCTCTTTTTTAGGTTAGACTCCGGAAAATTCTTTTTATTCCTGACTTATTATCCAAAAATTAGGAGTTTGTCAAACATAGGTCGAATTTTCACCATATTTTGGTGCACGCAATGGGGTTTGAATATAAAGGAGTATTGGCAATGCTCTGGAGAAAACCTGTTTCCTTGGGTAATTCGTAAGTGCTTCACGGGTGAGGTACGCCACCGAAACGGTCCCACCGGAGCCCACGCAACGAATGTGGAAAATAAGTGTTATCAGGAGTCAGCGTTCGTCATTAACTGCGGTGGCAACCTGTATACTTTGGCATACCCTTTTTTCATCTGTTGCTGACCCTCAGCCGCTACAAAATTATCGAGCGAGCGCCAGCTCGCTCCACTTGTAAAAGTGCGTAGGATGGGCTGAGCTTGCGAAGCCCATCATTATCGGCATCGGCGTGCGATGGGCTTCCCCCGGATCAAGCCCGGGGTCAGCACCATCCTACAGGGGCGCTGCTGACGCGACCAACGGGCTTGACGGCCGGACGTTGCTCAATCATTTTGCAGAAATCATCTATCAATCATGGAAGGTTACTTATTCGCTCGCGGCAGTTGCCAGGGAGCGAGAAACGGCGATGTTGATGAGTTTCCGGTTATCGCACTCTAATTCCCGATTACAGGAACTATAATTCCCGATTATTGGTCAAAACGATTTGGACTCTGCCTTTTATTTCATTGAGTTTTGAGATTTGCGGGCCGCAGCGAGGGCGAATTTCCCGGACCATTCCCGGTTATACGGGAATTTTGGGCGACATGAGTCAAAGCGGGCGGACAATCCAACAATCGCAGCGCGACAGGCCCGGCTGTCGGATGGTTGAGCGTGATGGCTCGGCAAGAAAGCGGCATGCTTACCCGGCGACCTCTGATATTCCGCGCTACCCCGACATGACAGAGCCCGAGCTGGGGAGAAGCGGAAATCTGGTTGAACCGCCAGCGCCGCGGCCATAGGCTGAGGCAAGAGGTGAGCGCATGAAAGTCTTTGTCTTTGATCTATTGGCCTATGGCGAGCAGCTCGAACACCTGAAGGTTGGCAACGAGCTGCCCTACCCGCTGGGTAACCAGCACTTCAAGCCCGAGGTCGCGGCGCGCACCTATGCCGAGCATCTCGCGGCTTGGGAGGAGCTCGACCGCCTCGGCTATGACGGGGTCGGGTTCAACGAGCATCATTGCTCGCCCTATGGGCTGATGAATTCGCCGAATTTGCTCGCAGCGGCCGCGGCGCAGCGCACAAAAAATCTGAAACTGCTGATCTATGGCAATCTGTTGCCGTTGCACGAGCCGCTGCGGCTCGCTGAAGAGCTGGCGATGCTCGACTGCATGTCAAACGGCCGGCTGATCTCGGGCTTTGCCCGCGGCATCCCGCGCGAATACCAGGTCCACAATGTGCCGCTTGCCCAATCGCGCGCGCGTTTTGAAGAAGCCTTTGACATCATTACCCGGGCCTGGAGCGAGGAGATATTTTCCTATCATGGGCAGTTCTGGAGCTATCAGGACGTCGCGCTGTGGCCGCGGCCATTGCAGCAGCCGCGCCCACCGATCTGGATGCCTGTTGTCGGCAGCAAGGAGTCGATCGAATTCGCCGCCCGCCACGATCTGCCGATCACCCCGGGGCTGGGCCGCTCACGCGGATTGCGCGACGACATTATTCGCTACTATGCAAGCTGTCTCGAACGCGCCGGACACCGGATCACGCCCGATCACCTGTCGCTCGGGATCAGCGCCTATGTCGCATCGAGCAAGGCCGAGGCGATGCGCGAAATGGGCCCTCATCACCTCTATTTCAATCGCACCTTGTTCAGCCACGGCAATTTCACCGAGACTGACCGGTTGCGCGAGACCGGCTATTCGACCACGAGTTCGACCGATTACGTCAGTCCGGAAAACCGGCGCGCCGCGCAATTCGCGCGCCAGGATTTCCGCGGTCTGACGATGGCCGATGTCGAACGCCAGGCCGAAGAGATGCCGTGGGGCACGCCGGACGAGGTAACGCGGCGGATCATCGAGGCGGCCGACAGCGCCGGCGCCGACAATGTTCAGGTCAGCCTCAACCGCGGGGTGTTGCCGCACGAGATGTTTATCGAGCAGATCCGCCGCTTTGCGCGCGACGTCTTGCCGGCCTTGCAAGCGCACCAGGTCACGCGGGTGCCGCTCGTCGAGGAGGTGCCGGCCTGAGCCGGATCAAGCGCGTCAGCCGGCCCCCTCAACCCCGCGGACAGTCTCGGCGATCAGCCAGTCGACAACGGCGGCGAGCGCCTCGGCGCGGGGGACGCCTGCCGCCAGTGCGGCGTCGAACACCCTGAGCTGACGATCGGCGCTGGTGCCGCGGGTGAGGATCTCGCGGGCGTGGATCACCTCGGCCTCGCAGCCGAAATGGCGCGCGTCCGGTTCGATCAGCCTCAGGATTTCTTCGAGCAATTCGCCATAGGGCACGATCGCGCCGCGGCCGAAATCGACGAGCCCGCGATCGGTGCCGTAACGCTGCGCCCGCCAGCGGTTCTCGTCGATCAGCATGCGCGCGTAAATCCGCCAGCGCTGGTTCTCCCGCTTGAGCCGCCACAACATGCGCAGCAGGCAGCGGAACAGTGCGGCGATCGTCAGCGAGTCTTCGAGCGTCGTGCAGCTGTCGGCAATCCGCATCTCCAGGGTCGGAAAACGGTCGCTCGGGCGCAAATCCCACCACAATTTGGTTGCGTCCTCGATCAGCCCGGCGCCGGTCAGAATATCGACATGGCGGCGGTATTCGCCCCAGCTGTCAAACCGCTCGGGCATACCGGTGCGCGGCAATTCGTCGAAGACAGCGAGGCGGTAGGATTTGAGCCCGGTATTCTCCCCACGCCAAAACGGCGAGGAGGTCGACAGCGCTAATAAATGCGGCAGGAAATAGGAGGCCTGGTTCAACAGATCAATGCGCAGCTCATCGTCGGGGAGGCCGATATGGACGTGCAGCCCGCAGATCGCGAGCCGTCGGACGACGCCTTGCAGATCGTCCTGCAGATCGGCATAGCGGCGGCGCTCAGTGGTTTTTTGTATATCCCAGCGGGCAAACGGATGGGTTGCCGATGCGATTGGCGCCATACCATGGCGGGCTGCGACTGCGGCCACCGTGCGGCGCAGATGGGTGAGATCAGCACGTGCCTCGGCAAGGCTCGCGCAGATGCGCGTGCCGATCTCGATTTGCGAGCGCAGAAATTCGGGGCTGACCTGACCTGCCAGCAACGCCTCGCAATCGGCGAGTATTTGTGGCGGCGGGTCATCGATGGCGTCGCGCGTCGCCCGATCGACGAGGAAATATTCCTCCTCGATACCGAGCGTGAATTCGGGTTCGGCGGCGGTCATGCAGGGTGGCAGAATGACGTACGATTCATGCTTCTCGGAGTCTACCCCGCAGCCTTGATGTCCGAAGGCTGGCAATTCCCCATTGCGGGGCTATTGATCTCCCTTTCAAGAGAGAGACACTATTCGGCGGCCGCTGCCAGTGCCACGAGCTCGACCCGGGCGGCGCAGAACTTGAATTCCGGGATCTTACCGAATGGGTCGAGCTGCGGGTTGGTCAGAATGTTGGC
>JAFAOB010000329.1 GCA_019238055.1 Alphaproteobacteria bacterium | reverse complement strand
CAGAACCGCACGCACCATGCTCAGCGGAAAGGTCTTGGTGATCACCCCAGGCTAATGTAATCGGTGATCCGTGCCCCTGCCGGAAGGGTCGCAACCGTGCGCGCCATCGCCACTCTCCTCGCAAACCGGCGACAGCGTAGCGCCGTGGGGCGCTTAAATGCACAGTATTATCGCTAACTCCGACCGACGTGGCGCCTCGCTGACCGAATCAATAACCACCGCCATGCCAAATCATCGGTCCGGGCTCTTCGCATTGATACCCGGATGAGTTGGGAGCTCTCTGGCAGTGACGCTGTGACATGCATTGGCTGAAGGCGGCGTTGGCTGTAAATCCTGACACTTCGCTGGCGTAGTGCCGGCAGAGTCCCACGGTCATGGCTGTATAAGACGCAGCGGAGCCCGTTTGGCCATTGGCAGCGGCACATGTAATCAACAAAACCAATATTGCACTGACTGTCGGCTTCAACTTGGAACTGCCAGTGCTACATGGTCAGCGATTGAAGCACGTTTGTCAAAGGACACAAGACACGCTTGTAAATGCCGCAAAGCACTGAAAACCGGTCTCTGACCGGGTGGTCCCGCAGCTTGAGGAACTTCTGAAAAATGGTTTGCTGAGCTGCTTATAGGTGGGCACCAACACCCAGGTCAAAATTGCTCTTCGGTAATCACCTTGAACTCGGTGAGCTGGTTTCGACCAAAGCTGGTTGACAGCGCAACGTCAGCTGCGTCCCCGGCCACGCGCCATCAATATCCGACCGATCCGGGGCTGGTTGTGCCGCGCACCGAAGGTATACCAGCGGCCTCCCAGATAAGCCTCGAACCAGACGCTGAAATCCATTGGATCGGGGACCGCTGGCACCCCGATATCGCCAAGATAACCGGTGCAATACCGTGCCGGTATATTCATGCAGCGGCACAATGCGATCGCCAGATGGGCAAAGTCGCGGCAGACACCCCAAGCCTTGATCATGCCCTTCCCAGGCCGTGCGCGTCGAGCACGCATCGCGATAACTTAAGGTGAGCCGATTATGAACATAATCACAAATTGCCGTGACTCGCTCTCAGCCCAGCGTGATCTTGCCAAACAGCGACCAGGCAGTATCGGACAGACAATCGGTTTCGCAATAGCGGCGGACCGAGCTACGAGGCAATTCTCGCTCAGCCCGCTGGTGCTGTGCAAGAGGCGATCCGTATCACCGAGCAGGGAGAGATCATCGCCAGCAAATACTCGAACCCTGAACTCGGCCGGCGCAATCTGGAGATCCTCGCTGCCGCGACGCTCGAAGCGACACTGCTGCAGCTTGATACCGCCGCGACACCGTCCCAATATCTGAGCGCAATAGATTATCTCTCGGCCGAGGCGTACCGCGCCTATCGCTGCCTCGTCTATGAGACCGAGGGTTTTGACCGCTTTTTTCGTAAGTCGACGGCGATCGGTGAGATCGCGAACCTGAACATCGGCAGCCGTCCATCATCGCGCACGGCGTCGGAGCGGATAGAGGATCTGCGGGCGATCCCGTGGGTGTTCAGCTGGTCGCAATGCCGGTTGATGCTGCCGGCCTGGTACGGGTTCGGTAGTGCGGTCGACGCGTGGCTCGCGAACCGGCCGGATGATGGAATGGCGGTTTTACGCGCGATGTATCGCGACTGGCCATTTTTCAGGATGCTGTTGTCGAACATGGACATGGTATTGGCAAAGAGCGATCTCGCGATCGCGTCGCGCTATGCCGAACTGGTTGCGGACCACGGCTTGCGGGAGCGGATCTTTTCCCGTCTGCGGGCGGAATGGCACAGTGCTGTCAGCGCCCTATTGGCAATCATGGAACAGAATAGCTTGCTGGAAAGCAATCCGCTGCTGGCGCGCTCAATCCGCGACCGCTTCCCCTATCTCGATCCGTTGAACCACATGCAGATCGAGCTGTTGAAGCGCTATCGCGCAGGCGATCGGGACGAGGCTGTCGTCACCGGCATTCACCTGACAATCAACGGGCTCGCTGCCGGTTTGCGCAACAGCGGATAAACGGATTGGCGACGCCCAGTTTACTTCAGATTATCGGCCGAGGCGCCCTCGGGCCGCTCATTGAGACGGGCATCGGCCTCATAAACGTCGTCCAAAGTCGGCAGGCTTGCTTCATTGCCGAGATGCTGGATCGCATGCGCCGAGGCAGCACGGGCAAACCGAAAATGATCATCCCACGGGGCGAACGGGTTGGTCAGATTGGAATAAATATAGCCGCCATGAAAGACGTCACCGGCCCCATTTGTGTCGATGATTCGCTCTTTCGGCACATCAAGCGCCGCCATGATCCGCCCGGCACCGGCACCTTCATAATAAAGAAGACTGCGAGACCCTAGCGTCACCCCGCCGACTTGGCAGCCGCGGGCTCGAAGGTAGTCGAGCATCTCGCCCGGCGTCAGCCGCATCTGCTCACAAAGCCGCTCAGCGACAATCGCAACATCGATGAATTCGAGCACGTCGTGTGTATTGGCGCGCAATCCGCCGCCATCGAGTGACGTCAGGATGCCTGACTTACGACAGACCTGGGCGTAATGGACGGCGGCATCCGGCTGATGCCCGTCGACATGCAGTACGCGACAACCAGCAAGGTTCAGTGGCGGAAAGGGATGGGGTAATCGTCGTCGCGGCAGCGGACGATCGCGCGCTGGCCGACTTTCGGCATCACGAATGATAATGACGACCGCCCCACCTTGCGGTGATGCAGCGACACGCCATATGGTGCGGCCATATCGATAAACATGCGCCCAAGCCAATCATCGGCCACTGAGGCCAAGAGATCGGGCTTTACTCCGAGCTTGGCGCAGCAGAACGCGGCTGTTACCGCATTACCACCGAACGACACGGAGTAATGCCGTGCCATCATTTTCTCATCCCCGGTGGGCAGCGTGTCAGCGAGAAAAGTAATGTCGATATAGAATTGCCCGATGAATAGAGCTTCCATGCTTCAAAAGCAGCTAAGCAGGGTTCCCACGGCTGGTCCACACATGACAGAATCCCGATGAGGAAACCGCGGCAGTGGAGGAAGCGTGCCGAGCCCGTCGTGGATTTTGGCGAGCGCCGAGAAACGCGCGGAATTGCGGGCCTTGGCGCGCTCGTCCGATCGGGAAGAAGCCGACCGGGCGCGGGCCATCCTTCTGTCGTTAGAGGGATGGACCATGAGCCTTTAGCCCGCGGGCTTGACCCGCGGGGAGCGGATCGCCGCAGCGTTTGGCGTGCGCCCGGACAGCGTGCGGCATTGGCGGTGGATTTTTGGCCGCAAGGGGATCGCGGGATTGCGCGCCCACAAGGCAGCGGGTCCCGCAGCGGCCAAAGCGCAGGCGGCCTTATCGGTGATCGAGCAGATCCTGGCGCCCGACGTCGCGGAGCGGGCGAACTGGACCCTGCCGCGTCTGCAGGACGAAATCGAACGGCGCACCGTGGGCCTTCAGCCCGCGGGCTTGACCCGCGGGGAGCGCATCTCGAAATCGCGGCTCAGCGTCGTGCTGCAAAAGGGGGGTTCGTCTGGCGACGCCCCCGACACACGCTGAAGGGACGGCAGGATGCCAATGCGGTTGACCACTCCGGGCTGCGCCTGCGCCTGTTGAAGCAGCAGGCCAAAGCCGGCGATATCACATTGCTGTTTGGCGACGAGGCGGAAGCGCTCATCCATCCCTATCTCGCTCATGTCTGGGCCAAGCGGGGCGAAGATCTGCGGATCCAGGCGCCGGGGCGCTCGCGCAAGCGGGCGATGCTCGGCGTCCTCGATTTCGCCGCCCGCCGGCTGATCGTCAACACCAGCACAACCAAGCGCAGCGGCGACTTCATCGCATTGCTGGGCCGCCTCGATGCTCTCTATGGGCCATGCCCGGCCCACGGGTCAAGCCCGTGGGCTGAAGGCCCACGGCCCCAGAAACCGGTCATCCTCGTTCTCGACAACGGCCCAATCCATACCAGCAAAGCTTCCCAGGCAGCGCTGGCTGCGCGCCCGTGGCTGACCGTCCAATGGCTGCCGAAATATGCTCCGGAGCTGAATGACATCGAGCGATCCCCGGCCTGCGCCCATAGGCGCTAAAAATTTGGCTTGCATCGCGGAAGCATCCCGGATTCAACCATGGGATGACTCCCGATTTGCTGCTGACCGACGACTGGAACCGTACCATCGAGCGCCTCGGTGGACCCGAGGCACTGGCGGC
>JAFAOB010000100.1 GCA_019238055.1 Alphaproteobacteria bacterium | reverse complement strand
TCGAGGCCGCTGCGCCCGATTGCCCGCAGATCGCGCACGCCATACCGGATCGGTATGCCGGCGCGCCTGATTGCGAGAATCAGGTCAAGCCCCTCATGCAGCGGCCGCCACCCCGGCCAGCGCCGCCGCAAGATCGCGATTGCGCGGTGATAATTCGCGGAGGGTGTCGTATCGAGAATCGTCGCCGGCGGCGCTCCGGCCCGGACCAGTTGGGCTGCGAACAGATACAAAAGGGGCCCTTGCCCGGCCAGCACGGCGCGACCTGCAGGGACGAGACCGGCGGTTTTCAACAGGATCTGGGCCGCCCCGACGGTCATGACACCGGGCAAGGTCCAGCCTGGAATTGGCACTGGGCGTTCAATAGCGCCGGTCGCGAGCAAAACGCGCCGCGCCCAAAGCGTTTCGCTGCGAGCCGGCCCGGCGAGATAGAGCCTGCCCTCCGGTTCGAGATGCCACAGAGCGGTGTTTGGTCGGTAATCGATCCCGCTCGCCTGCATCTCGGTTACCAGCCGCTTGCCGGCCAAATAGTCTTGCCCGAGCGGTGAGTCGGAGCGGGCGCGCTCGACGCTGCGATAGATCTGACCGCCCGGTGCGCCCTGCTCGTCGATCAAGACCGTGTCGATGCCCAGTTCACCGGCGATCGCAGCGGCGGCCATTCCGGCTGGGCCGGCGCCGACAATCGCGAAATCGACCCTGTTCATGACGATTGTCGGGTCGGGTCGATCCGCGGCGCCCGGATCTGGCGGCGAATCTGCATTCCCGGTCGAACCTCGATCATGCAGCTTTGTCGATTGGGGGCGCCGTCGATCTCGGCGAGGCATTCATAACAGACGCCCATCATGCAATAGGGTCCGCGCGCGGCACCCGTAAGCGGAGTTTCGCGGATGCTGCGAAAGCCGGCGGCGAGCATTGCCGCGGCCGCCGAAGCACCTGCCGGCACATGCACCACCCTGCCTTCGACCTTGACCGCGATCGTCGCAACGCCACTCTCAGGCCGCAACCGGAACATCGAACCGCTTTGCCGAGAACAGATCGAGTGAAGGGTCGAGTGCATCCGCAGCAATCATCGGCGCCAGCAAATTGGCGTGTGCGGCGGCGAGGGTAACGCCGCTATGGCAATTTACTGTAAAGGCACCGGGAAAGCGTTCCGATTGATCGTAAATCGGCAGCCCATCCGGGGGCATCACCCGCAGCGCCGCCCAGGCTCGGACGATCTGCAGCTCGCGCAGCCACGGGAAAGACAGCACCGCACGGCGGGCGATCACTTGCATGACCGCCGCTTTCTGGCTGGTATCGAAGCCGACATCTTCTTGGCTGTCGCCGAGCATGATGCTGCCTTCTTCGGTCTGGCGAATGGTCGTCGTCGGCATCGGCAGTAGAGTTTGCGCCCGCTCGGTGACCAGGATCTGGCCGCGTTCGGGTTTGACAGGAGCATCCAAACCAAAGCGTGAAGCCAACGCCGCGTTGCCGAGCCCGGCGGCGACAACCACCTTGGGCGCGGCGATCTCCCCGGCGGCAGTGGCAATGCGAAAATCGTGGGCTGCGGCCGCAGCATCGCTGACTTTCGTGTTCGGCATGTAGCGGCCGCCCCGATCGACAAAGCTCTGATGCAGTGCACGCAGCAGTTTGAGCGGGTTCGCGTGCCCGTCATAGGGTGTCCAAGAAGCCCCGCTGACGGCCGGGCCAAGTCCAGGCAGGAGGTCGGCGACATCGCGATAGTCGAGCATGCGGTATTCAAAGCCAAAATTGCCCGCTTCCCGGCGCATCCGCTCCATGCGATCGCGGCGCTCGGCAAATTCGGCCTCCCCGAGGCAAAGATGAAGTCCGCCCGGGCGCTGATGACCCACCGCAATGCCGGTCTTTTTTGCCAGCTCGGCAGCGAGCGCTGGCCATTCGTCGGCCGAGCGCCGGGTCCAGCGTTGATAGTGGGGCGCGCCCGCACCTTTGCTCTGCACCCAGACGAGACCGAAATTCCCGCGTGAGGCGCGAAACGCGACATCCCCCTCGTCCAGCATTACGGCGGCGAGCCCCTCTCTTGCCAAGCCATGGGCAATCGCCGCCCCAACCAGCCCACCGCCGATGACAATTGCGTCGAAGCGCTGCACCCATTCCCCTTTTGCGGCACGCAGCCGCGGATGCTCTATACCTCTTCTTTACAATGTCGACCAAAGAGAGCATAGCGCGAACCGATCGGCGAACTGGGGCCGCGCTGGCCGGATTGCCTGTTCAAAGCCAGACTGCCTGTTCAAAGATAGCAACCAACGAGCCCGGGTCATGAGCAGGTTTACGATCCGCGAGCGCGCCTCGCCCAACCACACGGCCCGCGACGCCCCGCCGCGGATCGACATGCTTGTCTTGCATTATACCGGCATGCGCAGTGCTGCTGAGGCGGTCGAGCGGCTGTGCGACCCTGCGGCACGGGTGAGCGCCCATTATGTCGTCGAAGAGGACGGCGTGATCTGGCGTCTGGTGCCGAAAGAGTACCGCGCCTTTCATGCCGGCATTTCGTGCTGGGAGGGGGAACACGACCTCAACCGCGTGTCGATCGGGGTTGAGATCGTCAATCCCGGTCATGAATGGGGTTACCGGCCGTTTGGGGAAGCGCAGATGCGGGCGGTCGAGTGGCTCTGCCGTGCGATTCTGTCGCGTTACCCGATCCCTCCACAGCGCGTGGTCGGTCATTCCGATATCGCCCCCGCGCGCAAAACAGACCCGGGCGAGCTATTCGACTGGGCACGATTAGCGAGGTCTGGCATCGGTCTCTGGCCTGCGCCGTGTGGGTTGGCGCATCATCGCCCGATCGACCGCAATCGGGCGCTCGCCGATCTCGTCGCGATCGGCTATTGCGATGCGGAAGAGGGGCCAACGATTGCCGCGTTCCAGCGCCGCTTTCGCCCTAGACGCTGCGATGGCGAGCTCGATGTAGAAACCGCGCAGCGCCTCGGCGAAGTGCGCGCTGCCTACGAAAATTCGCGGCGGCGCTGAACCACCGACGACATCGGCTGCGCTGGTCCTCGATCCGCGTTTGCGACGCCTCAATTGAGCCGCGAGGGCGGCGGGCGTCGCTGTTCGGCTTGACGGCGAACGATTTGGCCGGCGTGGTGATGAGCGAGCCGCCACACGCCGTCTTCGCGAACAAAAAAATTGCTGGCTGCGAGCGTACCGCCCTCAAGCTCTTCTTCGCACAGCACCAAAGCCGTGTCGCCGTAGAGTAGGACCCGCTCGTCAAAACAGGCGATCCGCGGCGCATGAGGATTGGACAGGATCCCGCTCCAGCTCGACATGATCGCGTCGCGGTCGGTCAGCGCCGTCCATCCCGGGTGAAGGCAGGCGACCGGTGACTGCCGGGCCCACAACCCATTCATCGCTGCGATGTCGCGCGTTGTGAATGCGCGATAGAATTCGAGGTTGGCCGCGAGCACAGAGTCGGCGTCGGTCATAACGATCCCGAATGTCGGTCGCAAGAGCCTACGCCCTTCGGCTGCCGGCCGCCACTCGGTTTACATGTGCAGCGAGGCTCCGGGTTCGCAAACTATCGGCATAGGCCGAGCGCGCGCGCGCCCACCCAAAAAATCAGTCGCGCTGGTCAGCCGGTCTCGACAGTCGGAGTGAATATGTAGCCGGTGCCACGCACCGTCTTGATCATCGAGGGCTTTTGCGGATCGTCCTCGAGCTTGCGGCGCAGCCGTCCGACTTGCACATCGATTGTCCGATCAAAGGGTCCGGCCTCGCGATTGCGCGCCAGATCCAACAGCCGATCGCGCGTCAGCACTTGGTTGGCGTTGTTAACAAACGCAGCGAGCAGATCGAACTCGCCGGTGGTCAGCCGTACCTCCCGACCCGAAGGCGAAAACAGCTCGCGGCTCGACAGATCGAGGTGCCACCCAGCAAAACGCGCCTGTGAGCGATGAACATGCGGCCGCACCGTGGTGCGGGTCGAGACGCGCCGCAATACGCTTTTCACGCGCGCCAAAAGCTCACGAAGGTGAAACGGCTTGGGTAAATAGTCGTCGGCCCCCATTTCTAAACCGATGATGCGGTCGACGGTTTCGCCGCGTCCCGTCAGAATGATGATGCCGATACTTGATTCCTCGCGTAGCGAGCGCGCCAGCGTCAATCCGTCTTCGCCCGGCAGCATCAAATCCAGGATAACAAGATCAACTGCGGATTGTGCGATGACCCGGCGCATGCCACTGCCGTCGTGGGCTGTCGATACTCGATAGCCCTCGCTAGACAGATAATCCTGGACCATGTCGCAGATCTCTTTCTGATCGTCGACTATTAGTATGTGGCCGTTATCGCTCATCGCGGTCCGCATCGCCTATGCGTGTTGAGTGCCCCGGCAAACGCTCGCTCGCGGCGGGCTGCTGCCCCTTCGCACTCATATATAAGTCTATTACCGCTAGCACATTATACATATAGTTACAAAACCTTACATAAAAACGGTCACCAGACATTTTCGGATTACAACGCCCCGATAAGGTCCCGCCCGTGGTTGGCTGCGGCCGATCATCATCATCGGGAGTCCTGTCGTGGCCAACATTTACAGCGAGATCGAAGCCGAGATCCCGCGCCTGCGGCGCTATGCCCGCGCCCTGACCCGCGACATCACCATTGCCGACGATCTCGTTCAAGATTGCCTGACACGTGCGCTTGGCAAGCTGCATCTGTGGCAAAAAGGGACCGATCTGCGCGCTTGGCTATTTACGATTCTTCACAACCAATACGTTAATTACGTGCGACGGTCAGTGCGCGAGGGCGCTTCTGTCGGACTGAATGATAGCGAGCCTTTGCTGACCCGCGCCCCACAGCAGGGGCGGCGTCTCGAACTGCGCGATCTCGAATGCGCGATTGCAAAGCTTCCCGAAGAGCAGCAATCCGCAATTCTCCTCGTCGGTTTGGAGGGCATGCGCTACGAAGAAGTCGCAACCGTTCTCGGTGTGCCGGTTGGGACCATTCGGTCGCGGCTTTCGCGCGGGCGCGAGGCTCTTCGCAAGCTTGTCGGAATCGAGCCAGACGATCGCGAATTGCCTAGCCCAGATGGCTCCGGGGTCCGGCCCGACACGGCGTGCCGAGGGACGCCCCCATTCAATGGAGCTTCACCTCGCTGGCACGCGCGCGAGGCGAGACTCCAATCTTGTTCTGTTGGCAGACCGGCTGTCGCAAGGGGTGTCGAGCCGACCCTGGAGGACAAGAGAAAGCAACAAGTATAATGTAGCTGTCGGGAACCAACCGGGTCGCGTCGCGTTTGACACGTCAGGCGGGTGCCGGGCGCCGCCTTTTTCTGCAGCCCGGCTTGGCAAAGTCTCCCTGTCGCGGGTTTGCCACCCGCAACCTTGCCGGCGTCGGCGCTGCCGACACCGGCTTTTTATTCTTGGGTTTGGGATCCGATCGAGGTTGGGCGCGCGGTGACGCCATGGCGCGAAGTCCGACACGTTGCTATCCACGATAGATCGGCGCACAATTTCCGAATAGCTGCGGCCGGGATCGTTGCGATGCGATGGGGTGGCGCAGCACCACCGCCCGTCACGGGTGTCGCGAATATAATGATTGTCATAAACCGGCAGACGTTCTGCCATTGACAGCTATATATTGGCTCATCTGACGAGATGGGGCGATGTGACGGATGCTGAGTACGACGCGCGACATGATCATGCCGACGGCGATCACCGGGTCCTACCCGCGGCCGTCGTGGTTCGATGCCAGTCTCAATGGCCAATCGTTCAAGGCGGCTCTCGGTCAATCGCTGTTTCGCGAGCAGTACCTCGACGCTGTCGCCGCGATCATCAATGCGCAGGAAGCAGCCGGGCTCGACATCGTCACCGACGGTGACAGCCGGTTTGATCTCGCGGTCGGCGGCAAGTCGTGGTTCTTCTATCCGATCGAGCGGCTCGGGGGGATACACGGCCATCGCTCGACCTCGCAGGGCTGGATGGGCCGGCACGGGCTCAAACCCGGGCATATCTTGTGGGAAATGCAGGAAGCCTATCAGCCGGCGATCGTCACCGAGAAACTGACACGCGGGCCGCTCGAATACGCCGCCTTATGGCAGATTGCTCAGCGGCTTTCCGACCTGCCCGTTAAATTCGGCACGATCTGTGCGCCGGCGCTCGCCGGCATGCTGTGGAACGAGCACTATGCTGACGACAAGGCCATGGTGCTCGATCTGTGCGACATCATGAACGTCGAATTGCGCGAGCTCGCCGCCGCGGGCTGCCCGGTGATCCAGGTCGAGGAGCCGCGCCATCACGGGCTGACGACACGGCCTGACTGCACCGAGGCCGATCTCGAATTCCAGACTGAAGCCTTCAACCGCCAGCTCGCCGGCGTCGACGCCGAGATCTGGGTCCACACCTGCTGGGGCAACCCAAATCAGCAGCGGGTCTATTGGGAGGTGCCGAGCTACGAGCGCGCGCTGCCGCATTTGCTGCAATTGAATGCCGATGTGATCACGTTTGAATGCGCCAGCAATAGCGGCAAGGACCTGCCGCTGTTCGCCAAGGTGAAGACCGACAAAAAGATCGGAATCGGCGTCGTCAATCACTGCAACACGATCGTCGAGCCGCCCGAGCATGTCGCCGGGCTGATCAGGAAGGCGCTCGAATACATTCCGGCCGAGCGTCTCGTGATCACGACCGATTGCGGCTTTGGCCGCGAGGGTCTGTCGCGCCGTATCGCCTATTACAAATGCGTATCACTGGTCGCGGGGACCAATATCGTGCGCCGCGAATTGGGTCTGCCCGAAGCCCATATCCGCGCCGCCGACCCGAAGCTCTATTTCGCCGACATCGAGAAGCAATAGCGAGTCGGGCGCCTCCGTTTCAGTCGGCTCGGTGGAGATCCGCATCGTCGTTGCCAAAGGCGCTTTCTTTCATTGCGAAAAAACGGAATGATCTATGGGCGAGGATGGTTAACGGCCGACTGCCGTGTGAGATGAACAGCAACGGTTAGGTGACGCCTCCGGCGCCGTTATTTCTTCGTTTTTCAGGTCAATTCCCGCTTGGGCAAGCGGACCGAGCGTCGCGATGTGATGTCCGGCATGGCGGGGTTGTTTATCGCCGCGTGGATCGTCATCTATTTCTTGCCGAGTCCGCCGATTATCGCGGTGTTCCCTACAATCAGCCGCATCGGTGTCGCATTGTGGCTGTTTAATCCCCACAATTACACCGCGATCGCCTATCCGATTCGCATCCGCTCGCGCGCCTTCGCCTGGACCGATGGGCTCGGCCATCTCGGGGCCTGGGCCGGCGTCACCTTGCTCGGGCCGCTCTATGCTCTCGGGCCCAATCACCTCGGCTGGATTTTGTGGATTCTCGTCCCCGGCGCATTGATACCCGCAACACTGATCCGCACCTTCGGCATCAAGCAGGCGGGTGTGGTGCTGGAGCAAGTCTTGACATAAGAGTGCATTCAGGCTGCCTTCGTAGCGGCCTCATTCGGCACCGCCATAACGGATACGCACCACCTCGATCTGCTCCACGCCGGAAGGGGCGCGCAGCTCGACAACGTCCCCTTCGTGCGCCTTTAACAGAGCGCGGGCGATCGGCGAGACCCAGCTGACCTGGCCGCGGCCGAAATCGGCTTCGTCGATGCCGACAATCGTGACTGTGCTTTCGCTCCCTTCCGCGGTCGCATAGGTCACGGTTGCGCCAAAAAAGACTTGATCGCGGCGCTTTTGCTGATCCGGATCGACCACCTCGGCGCTTTCGAGGCGTTTTGTCAGAAACCGAATGCGTCGATCGATCTCGCGCAGCCGGCGCTTGCCGTAAATGTAATCGCCGTTTTCCGAGCGGTCACCGTTGCCCGCCGCCCAGGCGACGGTTTCCACCACTTTTGGTCGTTCGACCCGCAGCAGCTGATGCAACTCGTCGCGCATTTGCTGGTGGCCGCGCGGCGTCATGTAGTTTTTTGTGCCGACGGGGAGATCCGGCGCCTCCTGCGCCAGATCGGCCTCGCCCTCGGTCTCCTTGACGAAGGCTTTGCTCATCGGTGACCTCTTTATATAACCGAATATCGCGGTTCACCACCCGCCGGGATGTTCCGTCAAAATCAGTTCTATCTTCCAGTCCGGGGTTGGACGGGCAAAGTCGACGAGATAAGGGTGACCGGGTCAAGCCCGCCTACGGGGGAAAATGCCGTCGTCGAGGATTTCAGTTATGCCGCCGCGCGAGGCGGGGTCTCGCGCGGCGTTACGATCACCTCGAGCTTTTGCGACAGTCGCAAAATCGTGAATGGCACCGGTTTGCCGACCCGCTCCTCGGTCATCAGCCGGTGCAGTTCGTCGATGTCGGCGACCGGAATGCCGTCAGCGGCGACAATGATATCGCCGCTGGTAAGCCCGGCGGCGCGTGCAGCACCATCGGGTGCCGTCGATTGGACGCGCACCGCGGTCTCGCGCGCCAGATTGTGGAAGCGCACGACGCGTCGCGGCAACGGCACATTCTGCCCGGCCACACCGATATAGCAGCGCCGTACCCGGCCTTCGCGGATCAGCCGTGCGGCGACAAATTCGACTGTTGCCGCCGAGATCGAAAAGCAGATGCCTTGCGCCATGCCGATAATCGCGGTGTTGATGCCGACGACTTCGCCGGCGGCAGTGACCAGCGGCCCTCCCGAATTGCCCGGGTTCAGCGCCGCGTCGGTTTGGATCACGCTATCGATCAGCCGACCCGAGCGGGTGCGCAGCGAGCGGCCGAGCGCGCTGACGACGCCGGCTGTCACCGTGCATTGAAAGCCGAACGGATTGCCAATCGCGACGACCAGCTGCCCGACCCGCAAGTGCCGCGAATCGCCAAGACGGGCGAAAGCAGTCGTTTCGCCGTCGAGCCGAAGGACCGCAAGATCGGTGTCGGGGTCGTCGCCGACGAGGCTGGCGCCGAGCGTGCGCCCGTCGGGAAATGTGGCCTCGATCTTGCGCGCGCTGCTGACCACGTGGCTGTTGGTCAAGACATAGGCGTCGGGGGTGAAAACCACGCCCGAACCGGCGCCGCTGCCGCCTTGGGCGCCGGTCACCTGCAGATGCAGCACCGCCGGGCCGACCTTGTCGACTGCGCCGATCACGGCGCGCGAATAGGCGTCGAGCAATGCGGCATCTTCAATTGCAGCGGACCCCGCAGAAGGGGAAGCGCCCGGTTCGATTTCTTCGGCGGTATCGTAAACGGGAAAAAGATGGGTATCCATGACAGAATAAAGTAGGAACAGATACAGAGCTTGGTAAGATGCAATTCAAACTCGCGACGGACGGTGAACCAATGGCAGGAAGCGTCAACAAGGTAACTCTGATCGGCAATCTCGGGCGCGACCCGGAAATACGTTCGATGCAGGATGGCAACCGTATCGCCACCTTCACGGTCGCGACTTCCGACACCTGGCGCGACCGGGTCTCGGGCGAGCGCAAGGAACGTACCGAATGGCACCGGGTCGTAATCTTCAACGAGCGGCTTGCCGAGATCGCCGAGAAGTACTTGCGCAAGGGCTCGAAAGTCTATCTCGAAGGCTCGCTGCAAACCCGCAAGTGGACCGATCAGAGCGGCCAGGAACGAACCACGACCGAGGTTGTGTTGCCGCGGTTTCGCGGCGAATTGACGATGCTGGACGGCGGCCGCGGTGCCGCGGCGGGCAGTCCGCCAATCGACACCGATGCCGACGACGGCTACGGCGGCGGCTATGCCGACGAAGCAATGGGGCGCGCCACACCGATCACCTCCGGCCGCGGTGGCGGCTCCCGCAGCCGCACCACCCGCGACGAACTCGATGACGATATTCCCTTCTGAAATGGTGTGTTGGATTTTACAAATAATGGCCTAATTAAATGGACATAACTGTCACACTTTAGATTTCATAGAGAGTATTTTGAGATAAACACTCTGATTCTCTTCTACTTGATTATCGGCCGGTCAAGGATCTGGGATGTCCGACCTGTGACGCGGCAGTCTCGATACTCACCATCCATCAGTTTTCCACGATGATAGGTTGACGAGTTGCAGCTGGGTATGATGCACCGATCCCATGATGGCTCTGACGTGGGATTGTGCCGTGGCGCAGGGGAACGGGATCGCGGTTTGGGCGGAAGGGATCAAAGCGGAGC
>JAFAOB010000095.1 GCA_019238055.1 Alphaproteobacteria bacterium | reverse complement strand
CGCAACGCCGCTGCCTGGTAACCGGCGAAAGTAGTGATCGTTCCCTATTGTTGCGGTTTGTCATCGGACCCGATGACGTGGTTGTACCCGATATCGCCGCACGGTTGCCGGGACGGGGCTGGTGGTTGTCGGCACGGCGGGAAATAGTGGAGCGGGCGGTCGCGAAGCGCTATTTTTCGCGCGCGGCCCGCCGGGTGGTAACGGCTCCGGCGGAGCTCGCCGATCGAATCGAAGCGTTGCTGGCACAGCGCTGCATTGACGCAATCGGGCTTGCTCGGCGCGCAGGACTGGCAGTTTGCGGTTTCGAGCGTGTCAATGACGCGGTGCGTAATGGCAAGGTCGCAGTATTGCTCGCGGCGCTGGATGGCGCCGAGGGCGGACGCCGCAAGCTCGCTGGGCTTGGGCGTGGTTTGCCATTGATATGCGCGCTTACGGCAGCCGAGATCGGTGCGGCCTTTGGCCGCGATCATGTGGTAAACGCATCGCTTGGCCTGGGTCCGCTCGGCCGCCGGCTTATTGCCGATGCGCAGAAACTGGTTGGCTTTCGCGCCAACGCGGTGGTCGAGCGAGCGGCAGCCCACTGATAGGGCCGATAGGACAGAATGACGGTATTGGAGCGCGATGAGCGACGCAACTGAACAAGAGCAGAAGCGGCCCCTGACCCTGGCTCGCCCTGGCGGCCGACTGGAGCTGCGCAAGGGTGTGGAAACTGGCCAAGTGCGTCAGAGCTTTTCGCATGGCCGCTCCAAGACCGTGACTGTCGAGGTGCGCAAGAAACGCGCGATCGGGCCCGGTTCGGCCGAACCTGGCAAGCCTGAGGCTGTACCGCCGGTGTCGCGTGAAGCAGCGCCAGCGACGCGCGCACCGGCGTCCGAGCCGACACGCCGGCCGGTTGTCATCCCGCGCACCCTAACCGCGGAAGAGCGGGCGGGCCGGGTACGCGCGCTGCAGGACGCGAAAAAAGCGGATGAGGAGGCGCGCCGCCGCGCGGAAATCGCCGAAGCCGACCGCCGCCGCCAAGAGGCGGAGCGCGCTGCCGAAGAGGCGCGTCGCCGCGCCGAGGAAGAAGCGCGTCTCAAGGCTGAGGAGGAAGAGGCTCGCCGTAAGGCCGCTGAGGAAGCGCGCAAGCGTGCGGAAGAAGAGGAGCAACGGCGCAAGGAAGAGGAGTCGAGGCGCGAGGTTGCCGAGCGGGCCGGTAAAGCGGCGGCGGCAAAGGTTGCAGCGCTTGCAGCGGCTGGCAAAGTCGCAGTGCCGGCCGAGGAAGAAGCGGAAGAAGAGCCTGCGGCGACGCCACGCCGCGGAGCGCGGCCGGAAGCGAAAAAGCCGGTGGCCCCGGCGCGCCGCGACGAGATGCGGCGGCGAACAGGAAAGCTTACGGTTACCCGCGCGCTTTCAGGTGACGAAGGCGAGCGGATGCGCAGCCTCGCCTCAGTGCGGCGGGCGCGGGAACGCGAGCGCCTGCGGCTGCATCAGCGCGAACAGGAAGCGACCAAAGTCGTACGTGACGTGATTGTGCCCGAGACGATCACTGTGCAGGAATTGTCAAACCGCATGGCCGAGCGCGGCGCCGATGTGATTAAGGCGCTGATGCGCATGGGGGTGATGGCAACTATCAACCAAACAATCGACGCCGACACGGCAGAGCTTGTCGTGAGCGAATTCGGCCACCGGCTCCGGCGCGTCTCGGAGGCAGATGTCGAGGTCGGCTTGCGCGGTGAGGAGGATGTCGAAGAAGCACTCGAACCGCGCGCACCCGTCGTCACGATCATGGGGCATGTCGATCACGGGAAAACCTCACTCTTGGACGCGCTGCGTGAGACCGATGTTGCGGCTGGCGAAGCCGGTGGGATCACTCAGCACATCGGCGCCTACCAGGTGACACTGAAAAACGGCAAACAGATCACCTTTATCGACACGCCGGGTCACCAAGCGTTCACTGCTATGCGGGCGCGCGGCGCCAATGTCACCGATATTGTCGTACTGGTGGTCGCCGCCGATGATGGAATCATGGAGCAGACGGTCGAAGCGATCCGTCATGCCCAAGCGGCGCGGGCGCCGATTATTGTTGCCATCAATAAAATCGACAGACCTGACGCGCGACCCGAGCGGGTGCGCCAAGAGCTGCTGCAGCATGATGTGATCGTCGAGGAAATGGGCGGTGAGATTCTCGATGTCGAAGTCTCCGCGCTGAAGAAAACTAACCTCGACCGGCTCGAAGAGGCGATCCTGCTACAGGCTGAATTGCTCGATCTGAAGGTTAATCCAAACCGGTCCGCCGAAGGCGTGGTGCTCGAAGCCAAACTCGAGCGGGGACGTGGTCCGGTCGCCACGGTCCTGATCCAGCGCGGCACGTTGCATGTGGGCGACATCTTTGTCTCCGGCAGCGAGTGGGGCCGTGTGCGCGCGCTGATCGACGACCGCGGCAACAACAGGATAGAGGCCGGTCCGTCGATGCCGATCGAAGTTCTGGGTCTCAATGGCATCCCGCTCGCGGGCGATGATTTCGTCGTCGCCGAGAGCGAGAGCCGCGCTCGCGATATCGCCGATTTTCGCCAGCGGCGTCGGCGCGACGCTGCTGCAGCGGTTGGCGGACGCGGAACGCTCGAGCAAATGTTCTCGCAAATTGCCGCCGGCACAGCGAAGGAACTCCCGATCGTCGTCAAATCGGATGTTCAAGGGTCACTTGAAGCGATCACCGGCTCGCTTGAGAAGATTTCGACAAACGAAGTATCGATCCAGGTGTTGCATTCCGCTGTTGGCGGGATCACCGAAAGTGACGTGATCCTGGCAAAAGCGTCGGATGCGGTAATCATCGGTTTCAATGTCCGTGCCAATCCACAGGCGCGCGATCTGGCGCGACGTGACGGCGTCGAGATCCGATACTACTCGATTATCTACAATCTGATCGACGATATGCGCGCGGCGCTTTCGGGATTGCTGGCGCCCACATTGCGCGAACGCCTGCTTGGGAACGCGTCTATCCGCGAAGTGTTCAGCATCACTCGCGTTGGCAAGGTGGCGGGTTGCCTGGTCACTGAGGGGGTTGTACGTCGTGGTGCCAAAGTCCGGCTGTTGCGCGACAACGTCGTGATTCACGAGGGATCCCTGAAGACATTGAAGCGCTTCAAGGACGAGGTTCGCGAGGTCCGCGAAGGCTATGAATGCGGCATGGCCTTCGAAAACTATCAAGATGTCCAGAGCGGCGATGTCATCGAATGCTTCGAGATCGAAGAAGTGGCCCGGTCATTGTAAGGGACGGGACGCAATGAATGGTTAAGGCCGCAAGTTTCGACAGGGGCGGCGGGGTGGGCAACCGCGGACCTTCCGAGAAAGGAGCGGACAGTTGGGGGACAAGCCAGCGCCAGCGGCGCGTCGCGGAGGAGCTGCGGCATGTTTTAGCGCGGATCTTGGCGAGCGGCGAGTGTCGCGATCCCGCATTGCGGGACGCAAACATTACCGTGACCGAAGTCCGCATGAGCCCTGATCTGCGCAATGCTACGGTTTATGTCATGCCGTTGGGCGGAGCGAATGCCCTCGAAGTCGCCATGGCGCTGACGCGCAGTGCCGGGTTCCTGCGGGGCCAAGTAACCCGTCAGCTGACGCTGCGCTTCGCCCCTAATCTGGTATTTGAGCTGGACCAAACCTTCGATCAAGCAGACCGCATCACGGCTTTGCTGGCGCGGCCGGAGGTCGAGCGCGACCTTCTGCCTCACTCATCCAAAGATAAGGTCCGCGATGCCGGATGAGTGCCGAGCGAGCGGGTGGCTCGTTGTCGACAAACCGGAGGGCTTCAGTTCACATCGCGTCGTCGATACCATCCGGCGTGCGATCGGAGCGAAAGCCGGTCATGCGGGGACCCTTGATCTGTTGGCGAGCGGGGTCCTGCCCGTCGCTATCGGCGAGGCGACAAAGACCGTCGCTTATGCCATGAATGGGCGAAAGCGTTATCGTTTCCGGATCCAGTGGGGCGTTGCCCGCACAACCGATGACAGCGAAGGTGAAATTGTAAGCGAGAGCGAGGCGCGGCCGAACCGGGCAGAAATCGAGGCGATTCTGCCGCGCTTCACGGGTAGGGTCATGCAAACACCGCCCGCCTACTCGGCGTTGAAGATCTCGGGCCGTCGAGCCTACGCCCTGGCCCGCGCTGGCCGCCCCCCATCCTTGCCGCCGCGGCAAGTCGAGATTTTCAGCTTGCAGCTGGTTGGCATTCCCGGGCCGGATCATGCCGATTTCGAGACCGAAGTCGGCAAGGGCACCTATATCCGCGCCCTCGCCCGCGACCTTGCCGCGGGCCTCGGCACTTTCGGTCACATCACGGCTTTGCGACGCTTGTCGGTCGGTTCGTTTACCGAAGCCGATGCAATTCGGCTGGAATCGATCAACAATCCACAACATATGTCGCATGCTGTCGGGAGTCTGCTGCCGATCGAAACCTCGCTTGCGGGCGTCCCGGCTGTAACATTGGCGAAGGCTGAGGCTGAGCGGTTGCGTTACGGACAGCGGGTTGCGATAGACCAGGCGGTTGAGCAGGTACCGTCTGACGGGCTCGGCCCGGGGATGGTCGTCAGCATCTGGCACGATCACGCGCTGGTTGCCTTGGCCGTTGTCGAGGACGGCAGGCTTAGACCAATACGTGTAATCAATGGGTGATGAGGCTCGATCGATGTCGATCACAGCCGAGCGCAAACAGGCGCTCATTTCTGAATATGCTACCAAACCCGCCGATACCGGCTCGCCGGAGGTTCAAGTCGCGATCTTGAGCGAGCGGATCCGCAACCTTACCGATCACCTGGGAATCCACAAAAAGGACTTCCACTCGCGGCGTGGGTTGCTCGTCATGGTCGGTCAGCGCCGCCGCCTGCTGGATTACCTCAAGCGCTCAAATCAGAGCCGCTATGAGGCCTTGATCGGACGCCTGGGGCTGCGCCGGTGATACGGTTATAGATGGGGCAGCCGGCCCGCAGGAAACACAACGCCGATAATTTTTGCCTCCGTTCGGATTGAGCGAGGCCGCACAACGAACCAACCTGCGTCGCTCGCAACAGACATGTTATGGGCGCCGCGCAAGCCGACGCGAAGACACTCGGCTTGGCGGTTTTTTCAAAAGGATGCCGAAGAATGTTCCATGTTTATCGTAAGGAGCTGACCTGGGGAGGGCGCCGCTTGGTGCTCGAAACCGGAAAGCTCGCGCGCCAGGCTGACGGCGCAGTTCTCGTCACTTACGGCGAAACCACCGTCTTGTGCACCGCCATGGCCATGAAAAGTGTCAAACCGGGGCAAGACTTTTTTCCACTGACCGTCAATTACCAGGAAAAAACCTTTGCAGCTGGCAAAATTCCGGGTGGCTTTTTCAAGCGCGAAGGCCGGCCCTCGGAACGGGAAACCCTGGTCTCTCGGCTGATCGACCGGCCGTTGCGGCCGCTCTTCGCACCGGGCTTTCGTAACGAAACACAAGTTATCTGCACGGTTCTCAGTCACGACTTGGAAAATGATCCCGATATCATCTCGATGATTGGTGCGTCGGCGGCGCTAACGATCTCAGGTATTCCGTTTCTCGGGCCGATTGGCGGCGCCCGGGTAGCCTATGTCGACGGTAAATATGTCCTAAATCCAACCCTCGCCGAACTGCCGCGATCTGAGCTCGATCTCGTCGTGGCCGGCACTGCCGATGGCGTGCTGATGGTCGAGTCGGAGGCGCGCGAGCTTTCCGAAGACCTGATGCTGGGTGCTGTAACATTCGGACATCGCGAATTCCAGCCGGTGATCCAGGCGATCATCGATCTGGCCGAAACTTGCGCGCGCGAACCGTGGGACCTACCGCCGCCGTCGCTGGAACACGAGGAAATTGAGGCGCGGCTGCGCGAGACAATTGGCCCCCTGATCGAGGCCGCTTATCGCGAGCACGGCAAACAGGACCGCAGCAACCGTCTTGATGCCGCCAAGGCACAAGCGAGCGAGTTATTTGCCGACGAAGAGCACCGCGCCCTCGCCTTGAAGATTTTCAAGGATTTGGAGAAAGAGATTGTGCGCGGAGCGATTTTGCGCGGCAGCAACCGCATCGACGGCCGCGACGCGCGCGCGATCCGACCCATCGCAGCGGAGGTCGGCATTCTGCCACGGGCCCACGGCTCGGCATTGTTCACCCGCGGTGAGACCCAGGCCTTGGCGGTGGCGACGCTCGGAACCGGTCAGGACGAGCAGGTGATCGACGCTCTGGAAGGCGAATACCGCGAAAACTTCATGCTGCACTATAACTTCCCGCCTTATTCGACCGGCGAGGTCGGGAGGGTTGGAGCTCCCGGTAGGCGCGAGATCGGTCACGGCAAGCTTGCTTGGCGGGCAATTCACCCGTTGCTGCCGTCGAAGGAGAGCTTTCCTTATACGATCCGCGTTGTTTCTGAGATCACCGAGTCAAACGGCTCCTCGTCTATGGCCTCGGTATGTGGCGCCTCGCTGGCGCTGATGGATGCGGGGGTGCCGCTGCCGCGGCCGGTCGCCGGTATCGCCATGGGACTGATTAAGGAGCCCGATGGTTTCGTCGTGCTTTCCGACATTCTCGGCGACGAGGACCATTTAGGCGATATGGACTTCAAGGTGGCAGGCACCGAAAAAGGTGTGACGGCGCTGCAGATGGATATCAAGATTACCTCGATCACCGAGGAGATTATGCGGTCGGCGCTGTCCCAGGCGCGCGAGGGGCGTGTTCACATCCTTGGCGAGATGGCGAAAGCGCTGACCGGGGCTCGCGGCGAAGTCAGCGACAATGCCCCGCGGATTACCACGCTCACCATACCGAAGGAAAAGATCCGCGACGTCATTGGTTCTGGCGGCAAAATCATCCGCGAAATCACCGAAACCACGGGAGCCAAAATCGATATCGATGACGATGGCACTATCAAGGTGGCAGCGTCCGACGGCAATGCTGCTCAGGCCGCGATCGATTGGATTCGCGGCATCGTCGCCGAGCCGGAACTGGGTGCGATTTACAACGGCAAGGTGGTGAAAACGGTTGATTTCGGGGCCTTTGTCAATTTCCTCGGATCGCGCGACGGGCTTGTTCACATCAGTGAACTGGCTCCCCACCGCGTCGGCAAGGTCGGGGACGTCGTCAAGATCGGCGACAACGTCAAGGTCAAGGTGCTGGGCTTCGACGACCGCGGCAAGGTCAAACTTAGCATGCGCCAAGTCGATCAGCAGACCGGCGAAGATTTGGGCAGCAAACGTGCGGAACCAGCCCGGGCGCCCGAAGTGGCGAAGGCAGGAGCTTGAGCCAACCATACTGATCCGGTGCCCACAGGGAAGTCTCGGCAGCTTGCAACGCCGTCATCCCGATGCCCATTTCGGATAGCGCTATTAGAAGTTTGACTGGCCTCGACCTGCCGCCGGTGATCGGACACCGGGGTGCGGCTGGGATGGCCCCGGAGAACACCCTTGCGGCACTCCGTCGAGCTCATGCTCTCGGATGTCGGTGGGTCGAGTTCGACGTGCGTTTGACCAGTGACGGCGCGCTGATCCTGTTGCACGACGACCGGCTCGAACGTACCACCAACGGCTGCGGGATCGCACGGCGCTATCTTTATCGGCAATTCGTCGATTTGACGCAGGAAGTTGGTTCGATCCCGTCTTTGCCGGGGAACGGGTGCCAACTCTTGCGGAGGCAATCGTGGTGTTGTCAGAACTCGGGCTTGGCGCCAATGTCGAGTTGAAGCCTGACCGCGGCGATGCGATCGAAACCGGGATCGTCGCCGCCGATGCTCTTGCGCGATTGTGGCCGGCACATCTGCCGGTGCCGCTGATCTCGAGCTTTGTTCCCGATACCATCGAAGCCGTACAGCAACGAGCGCCGGCGATCCCGCGGAGCTTGCTGTTGCGCAGCCCCACCAGTAAGCGCTGGCGGGGCGCCGGCGTTTTGGGCTGTGTCACGGTCAATGTCGATCATCGGCATTTGCACCCAGCGGTCGTCGCCGAGATGCGAAAGGCTGGGTACTCCGTGCTCGCCTATACCGTCAATAGCGAGGTGCGAGCCCGCGAACTGTTTAAATGGGGAGTTTCCTCGGTCTTCTCGGATGTTCCACAGATGATATCTCCCCCGCTGCCGGTGGGTCCATCGCGACCCGAAAAGCCCCCGCTGCTGCGCCTGCCGTCATAGCTCGACGGGAAATCCAGCCGTGAGAGCGTTGAACCCACTTGTGATATCGGGCCGCGAGGTGCTGCCGCTGATCGAGGGCGGCAAAGGAATCTCGGTTTCCAACGGCGAAAGCTCGGGTGCATGGGCGGCCGCTGGCGCTGTAGGCACGTTCTCTGGGGTCAACGCCGACAGCTACAACGAAGACGGCGAACTGATATCGCAGCTCTATCACGGCCGCACTCGGCGCGAGCGGCATGAAGAGCTTGTCGCCTACGCCATTTCTGGAGGTATTCAGCAGGCCCGCGTCGCCCACGAGCGGGGCAATGGCGAGGGTCGCATCCACATGAATGTGCTATGGGAGATGGCTGCCGCCGAGCGGGTACTGCATGGTGTGCTCGCGGGTGCCAAAGGGCTGATTCACGGCGTCACCTGCGGCGCCGGCATGCCATACAAGATTGCCGAGATCTGTGCCCGTTACGGCGTCTATTACTATCCGATCGTGTCCTCGGCGCGGGCATTCCGTGCGCTCTGGAAGCGTGCCTACTACAAATTCCGCGACTGGCTCGGGGGCGTTGTCTATGAAGATCCTTGGCTTGCCGGCGGTCATAATGGTCTCTCCAACAGTGAGAATCCACTCCGGCCGGAGCCGCCGTACCCGCGGGTGCGCGAGCTGCGCACGATGATGGCTGATTTCGGCCTCTCCTCGATGCCGATCTTTATGGCGGGTGGGTTATGGTATTTGCGGGAATGGACCGAGTGGATTGAGAACCCCGAGCTCGGGCCGATCGCCTTTCAGTTCGGGACGAGACCGCTGGTGACCCAGGAAAGTCCGATTTCCGAAGCCTGGAAACGCAAGCTGCTGACCCTGGGCGAGGGCGACGTTTATCTGAACCGTTTTAGCCCGACCGGCTTTTATTCTTCGGCGGTGCGTAACGCGTTTTTGGATGAGTTGCAGGAGCGCTCGGCGCGTCAGGTGGCTTATTCTGTTGAGCCGATTGGCGAGCATGTTGCTGAGTTCTGCGTCGGCGCCCGCAATCGTGTTGTCTTTTTGACGCCGCATGACCGCGATTCGGCCGAAAAATGGGTTGCAGCAGGATATTCGGAGGCGCTGCGCACTCCAGACTCGACCCTGATATTTGTGAGCCCGCAGAAAGCGTTGGAGATCCGCACCGATCAGATCAACTGCATGGGGTGCCTCAGCTCCTGCCAGTTCTCCAATTGGGCACAGAACGAGACCGCCTCGACCGGCAAGAAGGCTGACCCACGCAGCTTCTGCATCCAAAAGACGCTACAAGCGATCCGTCACTCGGAAGATGTCGAGCAGCAGCTGATGTTCGCCGGGCACAATGCGTACCGTTTTGCGTCGGATCCGTTTTATGCCAACGGCTACGTTCCAACGGTGCGAGAACTGATCGAGCGCCTACAAACCGGCGATTAAATCTCCCTAAATCTACTACCGCCCTACCACCAGTTGTAGCCGAGCTGCTTGCACTCGGTGCTCGTAGGATGTTCCGCTCCGTCGGTCCCAACGGCAGCGATTTTTGACGACAGACCGGAACAGATATCGCGCTCGCCGCTTGACAGGCACCCTTCGTAGTATAAAATCATTCCAAGGTGTAGGCGTGGCCTGCATCCCACAACACTCGGCGAACTCCGGTGCCGGCTTCGTTCAGACTGGTGATCCGGAGGATGATGGAATTGGGGAGAGCGGACGAGAGAATGCGAACCCCTGAACAGACCCACACATAATACGGCGACCGCAAATGGGCGCAAGGGTTCCCGTTGCGTTGCTGAACGCGTGGTCTACAGTACCGGACAAGAACGGCAATCAGCGAGGAGCTGACGCCGAGACGATCGACACCAAGGAGGAGGGCGCAAGATGGCTTATCAGGACGACATCGCGTTAATGGCGCATCTTATGCGGCGTGCCGGGTTTGGCGCGACGCGCGACGAACTCGAAGCGCGGGTAGCCAAAGGCTATGAGGCGACGGTCGAGGAACTATTGCATCCCGAGACCCAGCCGGAAGTCGACGCCTATACGTTGCTGCGGTACCAGCCGGCCTCGCTGCTTCCCGGCGGCCAGCCGCCGATGGGCAACGTCAACTGGATGTACTATCTGGTGAACACCCAGCGCCCGCTCGAAGAAAAGATGGCGCTGTTCTGGCACCACGTCTTTGCGACCGGCAATTCCAAGGTCGACAATTACGACCAGCTGCTGGAGCAGATCAATCTGTTCCGCGAAAACGGCTTGGGCAACTACCGCGATCTGCTACTGAAGATCGCAAAGAACCCGACCATGATCTTCTGGCTCGATAACCAGCAAAATCACGGCACCGCGGTCAACGAGAATTGGGGCCGCGAATTGCTTGAGCTGTTCAGTCTTGGCGCCGGCAATTACACTGAGAAAGACGTGCGCGAATGCTCGCGGGCATTCACCGGTTGGACGTTCGAGACAAAGATCCCGCGCGCACCCTATGGCCGGTTTCCTTGGCAGTTCGAGTATCGCCCTGAAGATCACGACGACGGCGAAAAAGAATTCCTGGGTCACAAGGGCCGCTTCAACGGCGAAGACATCATCGATATCGTGGTGCAGCAGCCGGCCTGCGGCAAGTTCATCTGCCGGCACCTCTATAACTTCTTTGTCGCCGACGAGCCGCAAGTGCCGGCTTGGCCGATCGAACCGCCGCGCGATCAGAAGGCGATCGACACGCTGGTCGGCGCGTTCCGCGACTCGAAGTTCGACATGCGCTCGGTATTGCGGGTGCTGTTCAACTCCGACTTCTTCAAAAACGCTCGCTTCCAGCACATGAAGTCTCCGGCCGAGGTCGTGGTCAGCACGTTGCGGATGGTCGGTAGTCATGAGCTGCCCAAACCGGGCTACGGCACGCTGTCGATGCAACCCACCTATATGGGCCAGGATCTGCTGAACCCGCCTTCGGTCGAGGGTTGGCACACCGGCAAGGAATGGATCAACAGTGGTTCGCTGATGGCCCGCATCAACTTCGTTGCGGAGAAGGTTGGCGATCCCTCGCTGCCCGGCGTCCGTGCGATCATCAACCGGGTCAAGCAGCACGGATCGCTCAACCCAGAGCAGCTCGTCGACCACTGCCTCGACCAACTCGGCCCGGTCGAAGTCGGCGCTGACACCAAGCAAGAGCTGGTTGGTCAAGCCAGAGAATGGGGCCAGATCGCTTGGGACAGCGACACAAACTCGAAAACCGCGGATCAGCGGGTTGCACAAATGCTGCAGCTGATTGCGGCCACAAGAGAGTATCAGTTCGGTTAATACTGAAAGACTGACAAGGAGGAAGTTGCAATGCCAGCAACACAGGAAACAAAGAAAGATCCGGTCATTGTCGTACTGCAGTTGACCGGCGGTAACGACTATGTGAACACGGTGATCCCATACAATAACCCGCTGTATCGGGACAACCGCAAGGCGGTCGGGATCCCCGACAACCAGATCATGCACCTCGACGCGCAATACGGCATCCC